>JAYVRO010000285.1:0-1666 GCA_043776165.1 Rubrivivax sp.
TCAAGACCGAAGTGTGTTTGCATCATGCTGTGCATTCTGCGGATTACAGTTCCAGATTACTAGATGGGATGACCCTAGGTTTTGCAGAGTTTCCCTAGACGTCTTCAATGCGCTTGCCCGCCAGCGCCTGACGAATGCCTTGATTCATGCGCATGGCGGCAAAGGCTTCGGTGCCTTCTGCCAGGGCTTCAACGGCCTTTTCAATCGCCGTGGCGTCGCTGCTTTGCGCCGTGCGCGCCGTCTGCTCAAGCAAGGTGTCGATGGCCACACGCTCATGGGCAGTCAGTAAATCGCCATCGGCTTGCAACGCAGCACGCGTGGCCAACACCATGCGCTCGGCGTCCACACGCGCTTCACCCAACGAGCGCGCGGCCATGTCTTCTCCGGCATGCGCAAAACCTTCGTGCAACATGCGCGCTATCTGCCCGTCGTCCAGGCCGTAACTGGGTTTGACCACGACACTGGCTTGCACACCCGAAGTTAACTCTTGAGCTGAGACACTGAGCAGGCCGTCGGCGTCCACCGTGAAGGTCACCCGGATGCGTGCCGCGCCGGCCACCATGGGCGGGAAACCACGCAGCTCAAACCGCGCGAGCGAGCGGCACTGCGCCACCAGGTCACGCTCGCCCTGCACCACGTGAATGGCCATCGCCGTTTGGCCGTCTTTGAAGGTGGTGAATTCCTGCGCCTTGGCCACCGGCAAGGTGGTGTTGCGCTCGATCACCCGTTCAACCAAACCGCCCATGGTTTCCAGGCCCAGAGACAAAGCGATCACATCGAGCAGCAGCAGTTCGCCATCGCGCGCATGGCCTGCCAAGGCATTGGCCTGGATCGCTGCGCCTATAGCCACCACCTCATCGGGGTTGACGTTGACCAAGGGCTCGCGGCCAAAGAGCTCACCCACCGCCGCGCGCACCACGGGCATGCGTGTGGAGCCACCCACCATCACCACACCTTGCACTTCATCGCGCTGCACTTTGGCGTCGCGCAGCACTTTGCGCACCGCTGCCAAAGTGCGTTGTACGAGAGGTTGGGCGCAGGCTTCTAGTTGCTCTCGCGTCACTTCAAGCTGTAACCTTGCTGTGTTGATCTCGGCAGTGAAGAGCCCTGATGCGGTTTCACTCAGGGCTTCTTTCACGGCGCGCGCGGCCACCAATGCGGCGCGTTTGTCCTGCGCCGAACGCGCCTGCGCGCCCAACTGCGCCAACGCCCAGCTGGCCAATGCATCGTCGATGTCATCGCCACCCAAGGCCGCGTCACCGCCTGTGGCCACGACTTCAAAAACGCCCTTGTTCAGGCGCAGCAACGAAATATCAAAGGTGCCGCCACCCAAGTCGTAGATGGCGTACAGCCCTTCGCTGCCATTGTCCAAACCGTAAGCCACTGCAGCCGCTGTGGGTTCGCTGATGAGGCGCAGCACATTCAGCCCAGCCAACTGCGCGGCGTCTTTGGTGGCTTGGCGTTGTGCGTCATCAAAGTAGGCAGGCACGGTGATGACGGCGCCAAAGAGCTCATCGCCCAAGGTGTCTTCGGCTCGCTGGCGCAGGCTGGCCAGTATCTCGGCTGACACTTCCACAGGCGTTTTGATGCCCTCACGAGTGGTGATGCCGACCATGCCACCCAGGTCGACAAAACGGTAGGGCAATTTGTCGGCACCGGCGATGTC
>JAYVRO010000286.1:0-5306 GCA_043776165.1 Rubrivivax sp.
GTGCCCGTTGAGCCCGAAGTCAGCAAATATTTGGCGGGGGCGTCGGGTGTGATGGCACCAAAGGCCTGCATCACGGCCGCGCTTTCATCTGTGGCCAGCAACTGTGTAAAAGCCAGGGCACCTGGGTGCAACTCTGCGCCCTCGCTGAAGACCCGCTGCGCGGCGGGCCCGGCATGGGCGGCGGCGGCGCTGTAAACCTTGGCGTCAGAGGCGTACACCAGCGCCGGGTCCAGGGCTTGCAAGATGGCCACAATCTTGCTCGAGTCCTTCGTCAACCGGCTGTAGGCGCTGGACACCGTGCACACCGGGCGGCCGATGTGCAGTGCGGCCAACATCAACAGCAGGTGGTCGAGTGAGTTGTCCGACAACACGACGATGGGGGCGTCCGGCGCTTGCGGTGCCAAGCCCAAATCAAGTAAACCCTGCGCCACCCGGCCCACCGCAGTGCGGGTCTGCGCCCAGTTCAAGCGGCGCCAATCGCCGCTGGGCGTGCGTTCAGCAAAAGCCGGCGCCTGCGGGGTGGTGATGGCCCAGTGCTCAAGCCACTCGCCAACGCAGCGCGCATAGGGCCCCAGCACCACGGGTGAGCGCAGCACAAAGCCGCCGTCAGGGTGCGCCGTTTTCAGCGCCTGAGGTGGCGCCAGCATCTGGGGGTTGGAGAAAAACTCTGCGCTCATTGAAATTCCCGTTGGGGGGGTGGCTTGGAAGTTTGCGACGCCAGCGCCATGACCAAGACATACACTTGTGTATGGAATGTCTGCGCGATCGTATCCTTGGTTTTGCCCAGTGCGCAAGGGGGATTGCCCATAGAACATACGATGCTGTATGTCATCATCGACACATGGCTAACCCTCCACTGAGTCCTGAGAGCTGGATTCACGCAGCCACCGAAGTGCTGGTGGACCGCGGCATCGACCACGTCAAGGTGGACGCTCTGGCGCTGCAATTGGGCGTCACGCGGGGGAGCTTTTATTGGCACTTCAAAGACCGCGAAGCTTTGCTGCGCAGCGTTCTCGCTGCGTGGCACAAACTGTCCACTGAGCAGCTCACGAGCCGCCTGGAAAGCGCCAGCGACGATGCGCTGGCGCAGTTGCAGAGTCTGCTGTCGCTGCCCTTTCGTGGCCGCGCTGCGGTGCGCGCGGCACGTATCGAACTGGCCATTCGCGCCTGGGCGCGGCGGGACGGCATGGCGCGCAGCGCCGTTGATCAAAGTGACGCCAGCCGAATCGGCTACATCGCCCAGGTGTTTTCTGCCCTTGGCTTTGGCTTCAAAGAATCCCGTGCACGTGCCTTTTTGCTCTATGCCTACGTGGTGGGTGAGTCGCAAATGTCTGGCCAAGGCTCGCCTGCCCAGCGCGCAGAGCGACGCGAGTTTGTTGAGCAGTTGCTGCGGCGCTCGTTGGGCGCAGGCCCGCCCTGAACCAGGGGCCTAACTTGTATGCCCAATAGGACTGCCCAATAGGCCCGCCCAACTGGACTGCCTGACAGGACTGCCTGACGGGAGTGCTCGAAACGGCGGCTGTTACCCCCTGCCTACAATCGTGGCCATGTCTGGATCCTCATTTGGCGAAGTCTTTCGCGTCACCAATTTCGGCGAAAGCCACGGCCCCGCCATCGGTTGTGTGATCGACGGTTGCCCACCCGGTCTGGCGCTGTGCGAGGCCGACATTCAAGGCGACCTGGATCGCCGCCGCCCGGGCACCAGTCGCCATGTGACTCAACGCAACGAGCCCGACGCGGTGGAGATCTTGTCAGGCGTCTATGAAGGCCTCACGACTGGCACACCGATTGGCTTGCTCATTCGCAATACCGACCAGCGCAGCAAGGACTACGGCAACATCCTTGACACCTTCCGCCCTGGGCACGCCGACTACACGTACTGGCGAAAGTACGGCCTGCGCGACCCGCGCGGTGGTGGCCGCTCATCGGCTAGGTTGACCGCTCCGATGGTGGCTGCCGGCGCCGTGGCCAAGAAGTGGCTGCTGGAGCAACGTGGCACCACGTTTGTCGGCTGGATGAGTGCACTTGGTGAAATTGACATTCCCTTTGAAGGCGAAGAACACATCAGGCACAACCCATTTTTTGCCGCCAACGCGAGCATCGTCAACCGGCTTGAAGCGCACATGGACGCCCTGCGCAAAGCCGGTGACTCTTGCGGCGCACGCATCACCGTGGTGGCGCGCGGCATGCAAGTGGGACTGGGCGAGCCGCTTTACGACAAGCTCGACGCCGACATCGCCTACGCCATGATGGGCATCAACGCCGTGAAGGGCGTGGAAATTGGCGATGGTTTTGGCGTCGTCGCGCAGCGCGGCACGGTGCACGGTGACGAGCTCACGCCGCAAGGCTTTGCCAGCAATCACGCTGGCGGTGTGTTGGGTGGCATCAGCACAGGGCAAGACCTGGTGGTGAACATTGCCATCAAACCGACGAGCTCGATCCGCTTGCCCAAGGCGTCCATCAATCGTGCCGGCGAGCCCACCACCGTAGAAACCTTTGGCCGCCACGATCCCTGCGTGGGTATACGCGCCACACCCATCGCCGAGGCCATGCTGGCCCTGGTGGTGATGGAGCACACGCTGCGCCACCGCGCGCAATGTGGTGATGTGGTGCTGGCGCGACCCGCCATCCCAGGACACGTCACTGGTCATGTTGCTGGTCATGTCAAACGTTGATGTTGATGACGATAACGATGACGATAGCGATGACTCTGGTCGTCGCCCGCGAATGATGCCCACGCGATGACGCCCGCACCGTCCAAGGCCCCTTTCACGGCTTTTGGCGTGCTCTTCTTTTGCTACTTTGCGGCCGTGGGGTCCTTCAACCCCTTTGCACCCCTGTGGTTCAAAGAGCTGGGGTTTTCAACCCTGGCCATTGGCGCCATTGCGTCGCTGCAGGCTTGGTCGCGTGTTTTGGCACCCTATGCCTGGAGCTGGTGGGGCGACCATGGGGGCCGTCGAACACAGCTCATCCGTTTGGCCGCCACGGCCTCGCTGGTGGCCGCATTGGGGCTGCTGTGGGCGCGCGGCTATGCGGCGGTGGCCACTTGCACTTTGCTGCTTTTTGTCGCCAACGGCGGTGTTGTGCCATTGTCTGAAGCCGCACTGGCGCAGCACCTCAAGACCGGCCAAGGCATGGACACCGCGCGTTATGGCCGCGTGCGCATGTGGGGCTCGTTGGGTTTCATCAGCGCCGTGCTGGTATTTGGCGCGCTGCTGGAATCCGCAGGCATGGCGTGGTTTCCGGTTTTGGTGATTGGCACGTATGGGCTTTTGCTCGCCGCCACTTGGCGCTTGCCTCACGCCGCTGAAGAACGACATGACTCTGGTCTAACGCCGCCCGTGTTCAGTGTGCTGCGCAGGCCCGAAGTGGCCTGGTTTTTTGCTTCCGTTTTTTTCACTGTGCTGGCGCACACGGCGATGTATGTCTTTTTCTCGCTTTACCTTGACTCTTTGGGCTATAGCAAAACGGTGGTCGGGCTGATGTGGGCGGCTTCGGTGGTGGCCGAGATTGCGTTTTTCTGGACTCAAGGCCATCTGCTGGGGCGCTTTGAGCCGCAGCGTTGGCTGCAATGGGCGGCAGCTTTGTCGGTGCTGCGTTTTGCCTTGACAGCGGGTCTGGGCGCTTGGTGGCCCGCCTTGGTGCTGGCGCAGATGCTGCATGCCTTCACCTTTGCAGCGCAGCATGCGTCTTGCATCGTGCTGGTGAACCGCTATTTCCCCGACGCACTGCGCGGGCGTGGCCAAGCGCTGTACACCGTGGTGGGTTACGGCGCCACAGGTGTGATCGGCGGCGTGGCGGGTGGCTGGCTCGTCACGCGTGTGGACTTTGCCGCTGTGTTCTGGGCAGCAGCGGTGATGGCACTTTTGGGCTGGGGCTGCGCGCGCGCGGCGAGCAGACACGCCACTGCCGTGTGAGGGTTCGCTGGCACATCACGCTCAACCTGCTGGGGGAGCTGCCGATATGTGTACTAGGGATAGGCAGGGCCCTGTTGGGCTGCCATGCTTTATCCATGTACACACCCGCAACCATGACCGCGCAAGACTTTTACGCTGCTGTGTCGCAACACCGCTCTGTGGTGCCGCTGGCCCATGTTTTGGCCGCGCCCGGCGCTGGCCGTGCGAGACGCGTTGTGAGCCTCTTGGTGCTGGTTTTTGCCCTGGTCGGCGCGCTGGTCTGGGCCCTCATTTGGGCGCTGGGGCCCACCGGAGGCGTGCTGACTGAAGGCATTGAAGTGGACTGGGCCGCCACCCTCGCTTCGGGCGGCGTGGTGTTGCTGGTCTTGGTGGCACTGCTGCGGTCGGTGCTGAGCCAACCCGACCTCGCTGATGGATCGTCTGCTGATGTCAATGAGCACGTCCATGAGTCGATTCTTGAGCCTGCGGATGGACCCTTGCATGAGCCCGTGGCCGTTGAGCCGCCGACGCTCATGCACCCCGTCAACGTGCTCGCTGCCGCGCCAGCCTTGGCTGCGGCGCCCCGGTCCAGTCTGCAGGGTGTGTTGGACATGGACGCGTTTCTGGCGCGCTTGGATCGCACCCAAGCCTACGCGCAACGATGCCCGTCTTACGGCTTCGCTGTGCTGACCATTCGCCTGGACACCTTCAGCCCCGCGCTGGCCCTGCTGGGTGACAACGCGCGTGCCGATCTGAGCCAGGCCATTCAGCGGCGCTTGTTGGACGCGGTGCGGCCCTGCGACGCCGCAGCGTGCTGGGCGCCACAGTGCGAGGACGTCGTCACAAGGCACCCGACCGGCCAATCAACGAGCCCAGCGATAGACGCCGAACAATTCGCCGTGGTGTTGGAAGGTGTCGAACCTGGTGACGCCCTTCGCAGCTTGGTGGCCCATGTCGATGCCGAGCTGCGCGAGGCCTACACGGTGCAAGATCACCCCGTGCGGGCCCAGGTGGCGATCGGCGTATTGCAAAGCGTGCACGCCAGTGGCACGGCCGGCGCAACGCTGCGCGACGCCGAACTGGCCCTGCACATGGCCAAACGCCAAGGCAAGGTCGCCTTTTTTGTGCCCGACATGCGCACGCAGCGGGCCCAGGAATTGACGCTCGACGCGGGCTTTCGTCGGGCCGTGGCCAGCCAGCAATTCAAGCTCAGCTTCGAGCCCGTACTGGCACTGTCCAGCGCGCAGCTTGTGGCTGTGCATGTGGACGCGGTCTGGCATCACCCCGAGCGCGGCGACCTGGCGCCCGCAGACTTTGCCGCCGATCTGGCGCTCGCAGGTTGTGGTGCTTGGTTGGGACAGCAACTCGGACGTCAGGCCATCATGCGGTTTGCCAGGTGGCGCCAACGGT
>JAYVRO010000287.1:0-1664 GCA_043776165.1 Rubrivivax sp.
TTGCCAAGCAGTCGTGTGTTCGTTCAAAACGAATCCGGGAAACCCTCGATTACAGCAAAAAACCGCCGCGCGGTCAAACCGTCCTCATGAGGCGGACAAAGCGTAGCCAAACGCATGCCACGAAAATGCGTTCTCAACAAGGGGTTGACGGCAGGTCAAAATATGTGGATAACTGCCTCCCCGCGGCGCCTTAGGCGTCGATCTGAGCGGCACTGACAAGAAGATTTCCACAAAAACAATGAGTCTCGAACTTTGGCTGACCGGTTGCGAGCGACTCGCCACGGAATTGCCTGAACACCAATTCAACACCTGGATCCGACCTTTGCCGGTGGCCGGCATTGACACGAGCACTCCCGGGCACATCGTTGTGTCGGTGTTGGTTCCGAACCGTTTCAAGCTGGATTGGATCCGCTCGCAATACGCTTCACGCATCGAAGCCGTGCTTTCGGATATTGCCGGACAGCCCGTGCAACTGGCCTTGTCGCTGAGCCAGCGCGAAAGCATCGCCTCACGGCCTCTGGTGGTCTCGCGGCCGCAGTCCGTCGCATCACTTTTGAACTCAGTGACCACAAACGCTGCCCATCTTGCAACCGAGACCGATGTAGTAGCGCACCGTGGTGCAAGCCAGAGCCACGCAAACTCACACCCGCCAGCCGACACACGGACGGCAAGCGCCAACATGGCGCCAAGCGCAACACGCCACAAACTCAATACAGCGCTCACATTCGACAACCTGGTGCCTGGCCGCGCCAACCAAATGGCCCGCACGGCCGCCCTGCACGTGGCGGGCGCTCCCGGCGCCATGTACAACCCCTTGTTCATCTATGGCGGCGTTGGTCTGGGCAAAACTCACTTGGTGCACGCAGTGGGCAACGCGCTCATGGCCGACAAGCCTGATGCCCGCGTGCTTTATTTGCATGCCGAGCAATTCATCAGCGACGTCGTGAAGAACTATCAGCGAAAAACCTTTGATGAGCTCAAGGCCAAGTACCACTCGCTGGACTTGCTGCTCATCGACGACGTGCAGTTTTTTGCGGGCAAAGAACGCACCCAAGAAGAGTTCTTTAACGCCTTCGAAGCCTTGCTGGCCAAACGCGCGCACATCATCATGACCAGTGACACCTACCCCAAGGGTCTGGTCGACATCGATGAGCGCTTGACAAGTCGTTTTGACGCTGGCTTGACCGTCGCCATCGAACCTCCTGAACTTGAGATGCGCGTGGCCATCCTCATCCGAAAGGCCTTGGCCGAAGGCGCCGAGATGCCAGAAGATGTGGCGTTCTTCATTGCCAAAAACGTACGTGCCAATGTGCGTGAACTCGAAGGCGCGCTGCGCAAGGTCCTGGCCTATTCGCGCTTCAGCCACAAGGACATCAACATCGTGCTGGCCCGCGAGGCCCTGCGCGATTTGTTGTCGATACAAAACCGCCAGATCGGCGTAGAAAACATTCAAAAGACCGTGGCCGACTTCTACAAAATCAAGGTCGCCGACATGTACAGCAAGAAGCGGCCCGCAAGCATTGCGCGTCCGCGGCAAATTGCCATGTACCTGGCCAAAGACATGACCAAAAAGAGCCTGCCAGAGTTGGGTGAACTGTTCGGCGGGCGAGACCACACCACGGTCTTGCACGCCGTGCGCAAGATCACCGCAGAGCGCGCACTCA
>JAYVRO010000288.1:0-5285 GCA_043776165.1 Rubrivivax sp.
GAGTCTGTGCAAAACGGCCCTGCAGCGCCGGTGGTGAACGCCCTCTTCATGGCCAGCAGCGCGGGTGGGCACACCGCCCTCATGCCGCTGCACGCGGCAGGCGTGCAGTTGGACTTGGCGGCTGTGCAGGGCGCGATCAAGGACGTCGATTCGGCCCAAACGCTGACCGTGGCCGATGAACTCGGCCACTTGTACCGCCACTACCTTCTTGAGGCACGCACGCAGGCCAGCCTCGGCGCCCTGGGCGTGGTGCTTTTGATGGCGGCGTGGTTGCGCTCGGGGCCGCGTTTGTGGGCCGTGTGCCAGCCTCTGTTGTTGGCAGTGCTCATCACCTTGGCGGGCCTGGCCTTGTTGCAGGTGCGACTTGGCATCCTGCATCTGGTGGGCGTGCTGCTGGTGGTGGCTGTGGGCTCGAATTACGCACTCTTTTTTGATCTCCTGAAGCACCGGGCTGCCTTCGGCAAAACGATGTCGAATGTCAGTGACGTCGGTGACGACAGTGACGACGGTGACGACGGTGACACGCTGGCTTCGCTTTTGTTGGCCAACCTGACCACCGTGCTGTCCTTCGGGCTCATCGCGTTGAGCGACATTCCAGCCCTCTCGGCCATTGGCCGCGTGGTGGCGCCGGGGGCTCTTTTGGCGCTGCTACTTTCGGCCGCTTTTGTACCCCCGCGCACAACGCGCCACAACTGAGGCGCGTGTGAAAATTCGCGCCCTTCATGCCCGCACCCCCGACCGCACCCCCGACCGCCCCCCCGACCACGGCCGCGACCGCGCCCACGACCACGCCAACCACGGTCGCCAGGCCTGTCAACTCGCCATGGTCCCCCGCGCCGCTGGTGCGTGCCAGCGTGGTTGTGCACGCCGTTGCGGCGGCCAGCTGGGTGGTGGCTCCCGAAGCCGCCGCATGGGCCTTGGGCGCCGTGGCGCTGAACCATGTGGGACTGACAGCGGCGGGCCTTTGGCCACGCAGCCAGTGGTTGGGGCCCAACATCACACGTTTGCCTGAAGCCGCCGCACGACGCGGCGCAGTGGCCTTGACCATCGACGACGGCCCTGATCCCGAGGTCACGCCTCAGGTGCTGGACCTGCTGCAATCCCTGGGCCTGCGCGCCAGTTTTTTTTGCGTTGCACAGCGCGCGCGCGAACATCCAGCCTTGTTGCGCACCATGCTCGCGCGTGGCCACTGCGTGCAAAACCACAGCCTGCGCCACAGCCACAACTTCAGTCTGTTGGGACCGGGTGGATTGACCAAGGAGGTGAGCCAGGCACAGGCTCAGTTGTCTGACATCACGGGCGTGGCGCCGCATTGTTTTCGTGCGCCAGCAGGTTTGCGTAACCTCTTTCTAGACCGCGTATTGCACCAGCAAGGCCTGCACCTCACGAGTTGGACGCGGCGGGGTTTTGACACCCGTGAGCGCAGCGCAGAGCGTGTCTTGCAGCGCCTCACGCGCAAGTTGGCCGCAGGTGACATCTTGCTGCTTCACGACGGCAACGCAGCGCGCACCAGCACGGGCCGCGCAGTGATCCTGGACGTGCTGCCCGCACTGGCACAACGCTGCCGAGCTGCTGGGCTGCACTTCGAAACCTTGCGAGACACGGTGCCATGACCAGTGAGGCCGCATGGCGCCATGTGCTTGACCAGGCCAGCGCACCTTACCGACCTGCTGGCATGTTTGCCTGGCAATTTGCGCGCGGCAAGCTCGGTCGCGATCCCGTGTTTCGGGCCCTGTTGGAGCAGGGGCTTGTGCCGCCAGGCGCCCGCGTGTTGGACATCGGTTGTGGCCAAGGACTGCTCGCCAGCCTACTGGCCACATGCGACGCCTTGGTCACACAAGACCAGTGGCCCAGCAGTTGGGCCAGCGCGCCCACGGACACACGCTATACCGGCATCGAGCTGATGGCGCGTGATGTTGCCCGCGCGCAAGCTGCTGTGATTGCCATGTCGACACCACCGCGCTACATCTGCGCTGACATGCGCAGCGCCGCTCTGCCCCCGTGTGACGTGGTGGTCATTCTGGACGTCTTGCACTACGTTGACCACGCCGCGCAAGACGCGTTGCTGCGTCGAGTGCACACGGCCCTGGCGCCACAGGGTCGACTGCTGCTTCGCGTGGGTGACGCCAGCAGCGCCTGGGGTTTTGCCGTCAGTCAGTGGGTGGACCGTTGGGTCACGCGCGTGCGTGGCCATCGCGCCGCGCCCACGCATGGCCGCAGCCTGGTGCAGTGGCAAACCGCGTTGGCGCGTTGCGGCTTCACGGTGCGGGCCCAGTCGATGAGCCAAGGCACGCCTTTTGCCAACGTCTTGCTGATCGGCGACAAGGCAAAGGACGGCGTATGAAGCCGCTGGCCGTCGCGCATCACACGCTCGTCACAGCCCTGGGCTTGGGCCAACAATCGACCTTAGAGGCGATGCAGAATGGCCGCAGTGGTCTGCAACGCCGGGGGTTTGAGACCGCCGCGCTGGACAGTTTTTTGGGCGTGATTGACGCCATCGACGAGCACCGCCTGCCCGCCGCCTTGCGAGACTTTGATTGCCGCAACAACCGCTTGGCCGACATCGCCTTGCGCTGCGACGGCTTTGATCACCATGTCGAGCAAGCCGCCCTGCGCTGGGGGCGCGAGCGCATTGGCGTTTTTGTCGGCACCAGCACCTCGGGCATCTTGCAGACCGAGATCGCCTACCGGCAGCGCAGCGCCAGCAGCGGCGCCTTGCCCCCGTGGTTAAAGTTTGACCTGACGCAAGACAATGCCTCTTTGGCGCGCTATGTGCAAACCGCGCTGGGTTTGACAGGCCCGGCGTTTGTCATCTCCACGGCCTGCTCGTCCAGCGCCAAGGCCTATGCCAGCGCGGCACGGTTGATTCACCTGGGGATGATCGACGCTGCCGTGGTGGGCGGTGTTGACACCTTGTGCATGACCACGCTCTACGGATTTAACGCATTGGAGCTCTTGTCCACCGACATTTGTCGCCCTTGGGACGCCGCGCGCAAGGGCCTGTCATTGGGCGAAGGCGCTGCCTTTGCGCTCTTGACGCACGACAAGTCACAAACCACAAACTGCTTGCTCGGTTGCGGCGAAAGTAGCGATGGTCACCACATGAGCAGCCCCCATCCGCAGGGCCTTGGCGCCGCTTTGGCGATGCAAGCCGCATTGTTGGACGCGGGCCTGAGCGCTGCTGACATCGACTACCTCAATCTGCACGGCACGGGCACGCCCAACAACGACGCCGCTGAGGACCTCGCTGTGTGCAAGGTGTTTGGGCCGGGCTTGATGGTCAGCTCGACCAAGGGCAGCACAGGGCACACCTTGGGCGCCGCTGGCGCTGTGGAGGCCGCCATCACCTTGTTGGCCTTGCAACACGGGCTTGTGCCTGCGGGCTTGAATGTTCAAACGCCCGACCCCAAGCTCAACGCCCACTACGTGCGCCAGCCGTTGGCATGCACGTTGCAGCGCGCAGCGAGCAACTCGTTTGGCTTTGGTGGCAGCAACGCCTGTCTGATTTTTGGCACCGCACCATGAGCAGCCGCTTGACAGTGGGTGTTGTTGGCCTGGGTTTGTTGGGACCGGGCCTGAATGACTGGCACAGTGCTCACGCGGTTTTGCTCAACCCCGGCACTTGGTCCAACACCCCCACGGCGGTCGCCCCCCCACTGAGGCTTCCCCCCAACGAGCGGCGCCGGGCAAGCACCGTGGTGAAAGCAGCGGTGCTGGTGGCCGATCAGGCCTGCGCCATGGCCGGGCTCGACCCCGCCTTGCTCGCAACAGTTTTCACGTCCGCCACGGGCGATGGTGCCAACTGTCACGCCCTGTGCGAAGCCCTGGCCACGCCCGCGCGATTGCTCTCGCCCACACGCTTTACCAACTCCGTGCACAACACGGCCGCCGGCTACTGGCACATTGCCGTGGGCTCGCAGCAAACGTCCACCAGCTTGGCCGCGTTTGATGCCAGCGTGGCGGCGGGTTTGCTTGAGGCCGCTGCGCAGTGCGTGACCACGCAACGACCCGTGCTGCTGGTGGTGGCCGACCAGCCCTATCCCGCGCCACTGCACGCTCTGCGTCCAGTGGCCGACGTCTTCGCGTTTGCCATGATCTTGGTGCCCGAAGCGCCGCCCGTTGCCAACAGCATCTCTCGATTAACGTTTGATTTGATCCAAAACGAAACCAGTACAGCCTGCGAGCACCCCGCGCTCGAGGCACTGCGTCGCAGCGTGCCCGCAGCCCTTGGCTTGCCCTTGCTGGTGGCCTTGGCCCAAGGGTCTGAAGGACTCCAAGCCAGCGCCATAACGCTGCTGATGGAAGGCCTGGGTGGCTCGGTGTTGCGCGTGCGTTGTTCCCCCGCTGCGTCTGGGTGCAAACCATGAACGCCAGCCCCTCCACGCTGGACCATGCAGGCATCGCGGCGCGCGTCCCACATCACGGCAGCATGTGCCTGCTTCACGCCATGCTGTCTTGGAGCGCAAGCAGCATCCATTGCATCGCCACGCAGCACACCGACCCCGACAACCCTTTGCGTTGTGGAGGCGTTTTGCTCGCGCCCAGCGCCATCGAATACGCAGCCCAGGCCATGGCCTTGCATGGCGCCTTGTGCGCAGCCACCAACGAGCCACCCAGCGCAGGTTTTTTGGCCAGCGCGCGCGGCGTACAACTGCATGTGCAGCGCCTGGACGACATCGTTGGCCCACTGCACATTCACGCCTCACAACTTGCGGGCGACAGCGGCCAAGCCATCTACCACTTTGTGGTGGGCGATGAGCAGCAACGTCCGCTGGTGCAGGGCCGCGCCACGGTGGTCCTCAACACGCCGCTGACCTCACCCACCATTCAGCAACCAAGCACCGGACCAAGCACCCCATGACCCTGCACGGAAAACGCGCTCTCATCACCGGAGCCAGCGGCGCACTGGGGGGCGCCATTGCACGGCGTTTGGCCGCCAATGGCGCGCAGGTTCTCTTGCACGCGCATTCGCGGGTGGCCGTGGCCCAGGCGTTGGCCGATGAGATCAACAGCGTGAAGTCGGTCGACCTGAATCATTCACATGCCTTGGCCGCCAGCACCCCACGAGCCGAAGTCTGGCCCTTTAACCTGAGTGATGAAGCCGCCACACGCGCCGCATGCGCCGCGATGCTCGAAGGTGGTCCGGTGCAAATCATCATCAACAACGCAGGCACGCACGACGACGCGGTGTTCCCGGGCATGCGCGCGAGCCAGTGGTACGAGGTGATCGACGTTTCCTTGCACGGCTTTTTTCGCGTCACCCAGGCCCTGTTGATGCCCATGCT
>JAYVRO010000289.1:0-1659 GCA_043776165.1 Rubrivivax sp.
AGTTCTGGCGTTTTGTCGTATCTGCGCCTGGGTGTCAGGCCCACGGTTTGATGACCGCGGGGTCGACATGACTTGAAGAGTCCGCTGCGAAAGGTCTGACCAAATCGTAAGAAGACGTCAAGGCCTACCGATGAGCGGCATGACATCGTTGGCGCTCGGCCCTTTTGGGATCGAAGCCAGGTAGCGGTGAATCTGCGCCAACTGCTCGTCGCTGACAAAACGCGCGTCAAGCCGCGGCATTGCCTCGCGCGGGTTGCGCACCAAGATCTTGAAGGCCTCAAACGGGAAAGGCTCGGGCGCGATGCGCGGCCCGGCGCCCCGCTCACCGCCTTGGCCCACCGTGCCATGGCAGGTGAAGCAGCCGTTTTTCATGTAGAGCGCGCGGCCCGCGTCGATGTCGGTGCTGCTGTCTTGCGCCTGCGCCGACGTCATCAACATTGCCAAACACAGCGCCAGCAAAAACGCACCCATGCGTGAAGATACTTTCATACTCATTCCAAACGTTAACCAGTCAAAGTTCTACCAAGTCAAGAACGCACCTGCCCCACCGGCCAGCAAGATCAGCAGTACCGCAGGCACGCGGCGCCAATGCAATAACACGATGGTGATGCTTGTAAAAAGGGCGCCTTGCCAGAAATCGACCGATTGGCCCACCAAGAGCCAGCAGGTCGATGCCAGCAGCCCCAAGGCCACGGGTGCCAAGCCTCGCTTGAGCGCGCTGAGCGTGCGCTGAAACTGGCTCAACCGCCCCAAGCGCGACACGACAAAGGGGAACACGAGCGACGGTGCCACCAAACCCAAGGTGGTGGCCAGGGCGCCCGCCGTACCGGCAATTTGCCAGCCCATCACGGTGATGAACATCATGTTGGGCCCCGGCGCGGCCTGCGCCAAAGCGATGGAATTGACGAACTGCGTGTGCGTGATGAAAGCGTGTTCGTCCACCACGTAACGATGCATGTCGCTGGCCAAAGCGATGGCGCCGCCGGTGGCCAAAACCGACAGTGACAAAAAGTGCGTGAAGAGCGCCAGCAGCTCCTCGGTGCTCAATGCGGCGCTCATGCACTTGCCTCACGCTTGGCAAACCACGCCCAGGCCACCGACATCAACCCCAGGCTCAACAACACGCGGCTCACCGGCCAGTGCAGCCCCACCACGGCGCCAAAACTCAGCAGCGCCACAGCCAAGCCCACCTTCTCACCTCGCAGGCCCAAAGCCAAGCGTGCAGCGGTGTGGATGATCAAACCCGCACTCGCGGCGCCCATGCCATGCAGCGCGCCTTGCACACCCGGCACATGTTGCCAATGCAAAAACACCGAAGCCACGCTGATCACCACCACGCAGGGCAATAGCAAAAAACCGCAGAGCGCAGCAAAGGCCCCGCGAAGGCCAAAAAAACGGTCACCCAAGAGCACACAAAACGAGATGCCGGTGGGCCCAGGCAGTACCTGGCTAAGGGCATAGAGGCCCAAAAACTCAGCGCTGCTGAGCCAACGCTTTTCTTGCACCACCGTGCGTTCAATGAAGGCCAACGCGCCACCAAAAGCGCGCAGGGAAATCCAGGCGAAGGCGAGGAAGATGGCGAAAGCCGACCTTGGGCGTTGAATGCCCGCATCCTGTGTGGCGGCAGGCCCGCCGGGTTGAGGCGAAGTGTTCATCGCC
>JAYVRO010000290.1:0-5277 GCA_043776165.1 Rubrivivax sp.
TTAGGTTTTTTATTGCTATTTTTCTAGTTTATGGGCTTTCTTACGACTTTTATATGATAACTACTTCTTCACTGATATCGCGTTCAAAACCAGTTGCAAGCGCACAGGCGCGGTGCCCTTGTTGGTCCACATCCAGCAGTAGTCCTGCGTCAGCGTTACTAACAATTCATCTTGTGCGCGCTGGGTTTGCTTCAGCTGTGCGGGGTAAAAAACCTCTTTGCCCAGGTGGTAGTGGATGTTGAAGTCGGTGGCTGCACTGGCCGCAAAACGCCAGGCCACTTTGGCGCCCGCCAGTAGCTGGCCACAGGCCTCCACAAACTTGCCCGGTGCGATGTCTTTGTCCATGTTGAACTGGCCTTGCGCGCCCCAGCTGATGTCCACCAAGTAGGGTGGCGGCTGCTTGGCTGCTGAAGCGGCCTTGCTGGCCTGCGCGTTTGCGTTTTGGCCAACGCCTGCCAACAAGGCCAGCGCCAGTACCGCGCCGGTTTTGGCCACCGCATCGCCAAGCGCTGGCCACACTTTGGCGGGCCCGAGACGATTCATTGCATTTGTCATTTGATGTCTTTCTGTTGCGGGGCCAGCACCACGATGCGCCCCTTCATACCGGCTGAAAAATGCCCTGGCAAGAGGCACGCAAACTCAAATTCACCAGCGCGATTAAAGGTCCAGATGACGCGGCCGGTTTTGCCCGGCGCCACATGCGCCATATAGGGCTCGTCGTGTTCCATGTCGGGGAATTTGAGCATCAACGCGGCGTGGGCTTGCAGCTCAGGCGCCGTGCCAATCACAAATTCATGCAGCAACGCGCCTTGGTTGTGAACAAGCAGCGCAAGCGTGTCGCCCAATTTGATTTGCAAGAGCTGCGGCGTGAAGCGCATGTTGTCACCCATGTTCACACGCACGGTGCGTGTTACCGCTTTGGCCGTGCCCGCAATGCCCCAAGGCTTTTGTTCGCGCTTGGGGGCAGCACTGGCCGCGTGGGCACCGCCGCTGGTGTGGGCAGACGCGGCCCAAGGGAAGGCCGCAGCCAGCAGCAACCAGCGACGCTGAAGGGACGCTAGGCGACGTTCTTGATCGGTGCGTTGCATCAATGCCCCTTGTGCCCTGAAACAGGCTTGCGCACGGTGACTTCGATCTCGCTCTTGTGCTCACTCATGGCCCCACCCTTGCGCGGCGCAGACATGGCGCCAGTACTGGCAGCGGCAGGCGCAGCGGGTGCGGCGGACCTGGCAGAGCCCGTCCATTCATGCGCCACCGTGCCCGGCGGGTGCGCGTACCAGCCGGGGTCTTTGTAGTCGCCCGCGGCCTGCTCACGTCGAACCTTCAACACACTGAACATGCCGCCCATGCCGACAGCGCCGAAGGGGCCGGTGCCGGTCATCATGGCAGCGGTGTTGTCGGGCAAGGGCATTTCCATCTCGGTCATGTCATGCATGCCACGCTCGCTCATAGCCATGTAGTCGGGCACCAGGTTCGTGATCTGGCGCGCCACGTCGCGGTGGTCTACGCCAATCATGGTGGGCACGTTGTGGCCCATGGCGTTCATGGTGTGGTGGCTCTTGTGGCAATGAAAAGCCCAGTCGCCTTCTTCGTCTGCGACAAACTCGATTTGCCGCATTTGGCCCACGGCAATGTCGGTAGTGACCTCGGGCCAGCGCGCGGCTTTGGGTGTGGGGCCGCCGTCGGTGCCGGTGATGGTGAATTCATGGCCGTGCAAATGAATCGGGTGGTTGGTCATGGTGAGGTTGCCGATGCGGATGCGCACCTTGTCACCTTGGCGCGCCACCAGCGGGTCGATGCCTGGGAAGACGCGGCTGTTCCAAGTCCACAGGTTGAAGTCGACCATGGTCATGATCTTGGGTGTGGCGCTGCCGGGCTCGATGTCGTAGCTGTTCAAGAGAAACACGTAGTCGCGCTCCACCTCGTCGATCAGCGCGTTTTTGGCGCCTTTGGCCACTGCCGGGTGGGTGACCCAAAAACCCATCATGCCCATGGCCATCTGCACCATTTCGTCGGCGTGCGGGTGGTACATGAAGGTGCCGGGGCGGCGCGCCACAAACTCGTAGACAAAAGTTTTTCCGGGCTCGATGGCAGGCTGTGTGAGCCCCGTGACACCGTCCATGCCATTGGGCAAGCGTTGGCCGTGCCAGTGCACGCTGGTCACCTCGGGCAGCCTGTTGGTGACGAAGATGCGCACGCGGTCGCCTTCAACCACCTCAATCGTTGGCCCCGGGCTTTGGCCGTTGTAGCCCCACAGATGAGCGTTGAAACCGGGTGTCATCTCGCGCACAACCGGTTCGGCCACAAGATGAAATTCTTTGACGCCTTGGTTCATGCGCCAGGGCAGCGTCCAGCCATTCAAGGTGACCACCGGGTTGTAAGGCCTGCCGGTTTTGGGCAGCAAGGGCGGCATGGTGTTGGGTGTGGTTCGTTGCACGGGTTCGGGCAAGGCCGCCAAGGCCACTTTGCTGACGGCCGTGGCCGAGACGGCAGCGGTGATGGCGCTTGCTGTGCCCAGAAAACCTCGGCGCGACAGTTTGTTTTGTTCGTTCATGTGGTTCAACTCATCTCAATGTTTAGCGTCGCCGGGCTCACCGGCCATCGCTGGTGTTGCCATCGCGGCCAAACTGGGTTTGCCGATCAGCGCCATGTCCAAATCGGCCTGCGCCAACCAAAAGTCGCGCAGTGTGTCGATGGCGCTGTTCACGCTGGCGATCTGCACGCGCGCGTCGGCCAAGAGCTCAAACACACCGATCAACATGCCGTTGTAGCGAAGCACGTTTTCGTCACTGATGCGCTGGCGCAGCGGCACGATTTCATCGCGCTGGTGGCGGGCGATGTCGTAGGCCGCGCGGTAGTTGCCATAGGCTTCGCGCACTTCAGAGCGCGCGTTGATGGCGGCTTCGGCCGTGCGGTGGACCGCCTGCATATAGACCGCTTCGGCACGCGCTGTGCGGGCGTCTCCCCAGTCGAAGAGCGGCAGCTCCAGGCTGATTTCCCAGCCGCGTTGGGTGGGCATTCCAGTGGCGCCGTTACTGCGCAAGCCGAGCTCCATCACATTCACAAAGCGCGTGGTTTTGCTCAGGCCCAGGCTCTTGGCGCTTTGTTCTGCGGCCAACCGCGCGGCTTGCACGTCCAGGCGCTGGGCCAGGGCTTGGCTTTCGATGTCGGGCTGGTTGATGGGCTCTTTGGGCAAATCGGGTAACCGCTCGGGCAAGATGAAAGTGGTCTGCTCACCCCACAGCCCCAACAAGCGGATCAACTTTTCACGTGATGCAAATTGAGCCTGCTGCGCCCGCACCAAACTGAGGGCAGCGTCAGCATAAAAACTCTGCTCGCGCGCTTGCTGCAGTTTGCTGAAGTTGCCCACCGCCGCCATGCGTTTTGCGAGCTCGGCACTGGCTTGCGCGGCTTGCATCACTTGGCGCGTGTAGCGCAGTGATTCAGCCGCTGCAACGGCCATGACATGGGCCCTGCGCGTGTCGGCCGCCAGGCTCAGCACTTTCATGGCCACCATGCCTTGGGTTTGCTCAAAGCGCTGCGCCTCCATGGTCTTAACCATTGGCATGAGCAACAAGCGCGCCAGGCTGAGGTGCAGGCCGCGTTCCAGCTCCACTTCGCCGCCACGGGTCAGGCGCGAGAAAGTAAAACCCGGGTTGGGCAGCCGACTGGCTTGTACGACCTCGGCTTCAGTGATGCCCAGTTCTTGAAACTGGGCCTGCAAACCTCGGTTGTTAAAGAGCGCGATTTGCACGGCGATGTCTGCCGTCAGCGGCTGCCGCAACAGCAAGGCCACGCGCTGGGCGATGCTGTCTTGATCAGCTTCGGTCTTGGCCAACACAAGCTCTTTGCCGAGCGTTGTCTTGGCGCGTTGCTGCACGCTGGCAAAACCGCCATCGGGGCTGAAGCTGGCGCAGCCGCTCAAAAAACTTGCGGCGGCCAGGGTGAGGAGGGTTTGACGAGGCATTTTCATGCTCGGCTCCTCACTTGCCTGGGTGCGCTGAATGCGCTGCACTTGCGGGTGGCGCAGGCGGCGCCGGTTCCCGAGCCTCGCGGGCATAGGTGCGCCAACCGCCAATGCGCATCACGTTGTCGTTGGCTTGGCGCCAATCAACCGGCACCACGTCACTCCAACGTTGGTAATTTGCCAAGGGTGAAACGTAGGCCAACACAGGCACGCTGGCAGCGGGGTCAGACGGATTGGCGCGACGTTTGGTGGCCAGGGTCTGCGCGGTAGCCAACACCGGAAACGACATGGCGATAACAACAAAACATGTGGCCGCCAAACGCCGCGCGGTACCGAACGGGCGACTTGAAAAAGTAAACATCGAAACCTCGACTGGTCAGCTTTGAAATGGCCCCGCGCGCCAACGTTTTCGTCAGCCCACGGCAGCATCGCGGCGCACTGCGCCGTTCAAAGAGTCAGCGAACGAGGGGGCCGTTCGGGCCCTTTCACGAGCACGCTGATGGGCGTGTCAATCGTTGTTGTGGCGAAGCTGGATGCAGGCTCATTGGTCAAAGCCAGCAAAGCCGCGCTGGGCAAGGCGACAAACGAGCAGCAGGTGGCGCAGGCGCTGCATTGATGGAAACTTTTCGCGTTGTGATCGCTGCCTGGCTGGCCTGACTCATGATGAGCACTTTGATGATGCGCAGATTCACTGGTCGCAGCGGATGGCGCCATCTGCAAAGTCCCGTTGTGACCGCACATCCGCATGCTGGCAGCAGCCACGCCTTGCATGGGCAGCGCCAACGCGACAACGCAGACCAGAAGGACTTTGAACCAGGGATACATGAAGCGAATGTACCTCAGGGCTTGCGCTCATGTTGGGCGCTCGGCACCGAGCCACGCTGCTCGACAGACCGCAAAAAATCAAAATCCACACCCTTGTCGGCCTGCGTCACGGTTTGCAAAAAGAGCTTGCGGTAACCGCGCTCGGCGCTGGGCTGCACCACCGGGTGGGCGACCGCGCGGCGCGCCAGTTCTTCATCACTGACCAACAGCGTTAACGTTCGATTTGATACAGACAATTGAATGCGGTCGCCGCTCCTTACATGGGCCAGCGGCCCGCCGACTGCCGCTTCTGGTGTGACATGCAAAACAATGCTGCCCGCTGCCGTGCCGCTCATGCGGCCGTCGCTGATGCGCAGCATGTCTTTCACGCCCTGGCGCGCGAGCTTCATGGGGATGGGGATGTAGCCGGCTTCGGGCATGCCGGGCGCGCCTTTGGGGCCAATGTTCTTGAGCACGATGACGTCATCGGCCGTTACATCCAGCTC
>JAYVRO010000291.1:0-5276 GCA_043776165.1 Rubrivivax sp.
AGATACTGCCCCGCTGCGATTGGTTGGCAATCGATGCCGATATCAGCATCCGCACCGCCGACCTGAGCGCGCGGCTGCAGCGTGCGGGCAAGCGCATCGAATGGGCGGACCTCGTCATCGCCGCCACGGCGCTCGTGCATGGCCTCGTCGTGGTCACGCGCAACGTCAGGCGCTTCGATCGCGTTGAAGGCCTGCAGTTCGAAAACTGGTTCCCCGCCGCGTAGTTTCCCAAGGCTCCGATGTCCCGCCCCTCCAAAGAAACCCACGACCTCAGCGACGCCGAAAAAGCCGGGGTCGAGCCTGACTGGAACAACGAGGCACTGGAGCCGTGATGCACACATTGAGCAACGCAGAACTCGAAGACTTGTTAGCGGACATTGAGTCCGATCGCGCCGAACGCAAACTGGCATGGGCGGGTGACGCGCCAGACAAAGCAAGGCAGGCGGTATGCGCCTTCGCAAACGACCTGCCCAATCATCAAAAGCCCGGCGTGCTTTTTATCGGGGCAAACGATGACGGCAGTCCATCTCACATCGAAATAACTGACCGCTTGCTGCAAACGCTGGCCGATGTCAGATCAGATGGCAATACGCTGCCGCCGCCCACGCTGATGGTTGAAAAACGCAGCCTGCGCGGCGCCGACATGGCCGTCGTCACAGTGCAACCCGCTGACGCACCGCCGGTGAGGTTCAACGGGCGCATCTGGGTACGCATCGGCCCCAGACGCGGCACCGCCACAGCTCAAGATGAGCGCATCCTGAATGAAAAGCGGCGCCACCGTGACAAGGCTTTTGACAGCCACCCAGTCAGTGGCTGCCCGCTCGGTGAACTTAATAGCGTCACCTTCGACAATGAATACTTGCCTAAAGCCATGGCCCATGATGTGCTCGACGCCAACCATCGAAGCTACGAGGAACGATTGGCGTCACTCGGCATGATTGCGTCGGTGGACGACCCCACTCCCACCGTCGTGGGCCTCTTGACATTGGGCAAGTCACCACGCAGTTGGTTACCTTGCGCCTACATTCAGTTTTTGCGCATCCGCGGCACCGAATGGGGTGGCCCTGTTGCTGATGGACAAGAGATAGACGGCACCTTGGACTTGGTCTTGCGCCGCTTGGACGACAAACTAAAGGCCACGTTGGCCGTGTCGGTTGACTTCACGTCGGGCACCACCACCGAACTTCGCAGCAGCCCTTATCCCTTGGTCGCGCTGCAGCAGTTGTGCCGCAACGCCGTGATGCATCGCACCTACGAAAACACCAACAAACCGGTGCAGATTTATTGGTTCGACGACCGCATCGAAATCATCAACGCCGGTGGCCCGTTTGGCACGGTCACCGAACAGAATTTCGGCAAGCCGGGCTACACCGACTATCGCAATCCACAAATTGCCGCTGTCTTGAAGACTTTGGGTTTCGTTCAGCGGTTTGGTTTTGGAATTGCCGATGCACGAAAAGCACTAGCCGACAACGGCAACCCCGCGCTTGAATTTCAAGTCGAACCGACCATGGTGTTGGCCACTGTGCGGAGAGCCAAATGAGCGCCCCTGTGCTGACGTTTTTCAATAACAAAGGGGGCGTTGGCAAGACTTCTTTGGTCTTCCATCTCGCGTGGATGTTTTCAGCGATGGGCAAGCGTGTTGTGGCGATCGACTTGGACCCGCAAGCCAACCTCACCTCGGCGTTCCTGACAGAAGACAAACTGGAACTTTTGTGGAACCCCGACGACACCAGCCAACGCAGCGACACCATTTTTCAATGTCTCAAACCGCTCATGAAAGTGGGCGATCTATTGCAGCCACAAACACAAAAACTCAACGACAGACTTCATCTTGTCCCGGGTGATTTGAACTTGGCAGGCTTTGAAGAATTCCTCTCGCAGGCATGGCCCATGGCGCTGGGTTCGAACAATTTGTACCGCCCCTTTCGCATCCTTTCGGCGTTCTGGCAGGTGGCGCAAATGGCTGCGCAGCAGCACAGTGCCGACATCATCTTGGCTGATGTGGGCCCGCACCTTGGGGCCATCAATCGGTCTGCTCTGATTGCCAGCGACCATGTTGTCATCCCTCTGGCGGCTGACCTTTTTTCGTTGCAAGGCTTGCGCAACCTGGGCCCGACTTTGACGACATGGCGCGACGAATGGACGCAGCGCACCCGCAGTTGGCAAGAGCGCGAATTTGCGTTACCAACAGGGGCCATGCAGCCGCTCGGCTACATCTTGATGCAGCACAGCGAACGCCTGACGCGGCCCGCCAAGTCGTACAAAAAATGGGCTGATCGCATCCCTGGTGCCTACGTAGAAAGCGTGCTCAAAGGTCAGGCGCCAATTGATCTGTCAGACAACTGTCTAGCCCGACTCAAGCACTACCGCAGCCTGATGCCCATGGCGCAAGAAGTGCACAAACCCATTTTCCAGTTGACCTCGGCAGATGGCGCGATCGGCAGCCACTCTTACGCCGTGACCGACGCACGCAAAGACTTCCATGAATTGGCCACGACCATCTTGACGCGGCTGGGCCTTGCCAAAGACTTGAGCTGACATGACTCGACCACAAAAAGAAAACTACGACCTGTCAGACGCCGAAAAGCGCGACCTCATTGCGCTCATTCAGCAAGGCAAACCGCTGCCTGAAAAGTACCGCTTTGTTTTGTTCGAAGACAAGCGCGAGGTCGAGCTGGTGTGGAACGGCAAAACACGCGACGTGTGCACCACGATCTTGCCGTTTCAGACGCTGGAGCACATTGACGAGCCGCGCGCGGAAACAAAGACGCAGGAAGACTTGTTCGACCCGCGCGGGCGGCAATTGCGAGGCTGGACCAACAAGCTCATTTGGGGCGACAACAAACTCATCTTGTCGTCACTCAAGAGCGGCGCCTTGCGCGCGCAGATTGAAGAGGCCGGTGGCCTGAAGCTGATCTACATCGACCCACCGTTCGACGTTGGCGCCGACTTCAGCATGGACATTGAAATTGGCGGTGAGACTTTTCACAAAGAACCCAATTTGCTGGAACAAATTGCCTACCGCGACACCTGGGGGCGTGGCGCCGATTCATTCATTGCGATGATTTACGAGCGACTGATCCTGATGCGGGATTTGTTGGCGGAGGATGGGTCGATTTATGTGCATTGCGATTGGCGCGTGAATAGCCATATCCGACTGGCGCTCGACGAAGTGTTCGGTCGAGACAGGCAGTTGAATCAAATTATTTGGAAGCGAATCTTTTCCCACAGTGGAGGTAACAAGTTCGGCATCGTCGATGACACGGTGCTTGTCTACACGCGTTCTGATGGATTCATCTTCAACAAACTGACGAAGCCGCATGCTGAGTCGTACATCAAATCGCACTACGGAAGCACCGATGAATATGGCAAGAAATTCCGGTTGGTTACGCTGTCCGCAAAAGGTACCGGTCCGTCGCGAATGTTCGGCAATCGGCAGATCGCGCCGCCTGCGGGAAGGCACTGGGCTTGGAGTCAAGAACGTATCGACGCGGCGCTGGCAAACGGGAAACTCGTCTTTGCTTCCACCGGGCAGCCGAATATCAAGCAGTATTTGGACGACACCGAAGGGACGGTCATTCAATCAATCTGGGATGACCTTCCCGGAGTGAATCCGATCTCTCAGGAATTGCTGGGCTATCCAACCCAAAAGCCCGAAGCCCTCCTAGAACGCATCATCAAAGCCAGCAGCAACGAAGGCGACCTCGTCGCCGATTTCTTCTGCGGCAGTGGCACCACCGCTGCGGTGGCCGAGAAGCTGGGCCGCAAATGGATAGCGACTGACCTGGGCAAGTTCGGCATCCACACCACGCGCAAGCGGCTCATTGGCGTGCAGCGGCAAATGAAAGCCGCAGAGAAAAACTTTCGCGCTTTTGAGGTGCTGAACCTGGGCCGCTATGAAAGGCAAGCCTATTTGAACGTCGGTGGACGCTTGAGTGAAAGCAAAAAAGCCCAAGCCCTGGCCGCCAAAGAGCGCGAGTTCCGCGAACTCATCTTGCGCGCCTACAAAGCGCAGGCGCTGGAAGGCGAGGCGTTTTTCCACGGCAAGACGATTGGCCGCCTCGTTGTCATCGGCCCCATCAACCTGCCCATCGGGCGCTTGTTTGTGGAAGAAGTGATCACCGAATGCCGCAAGCGCGGTGCCTCACGGGTGGACGTGTTGGCCTTCGAGTTTGAGATGGGCCTCTTCCCTGCCGCGCTCGAAGAAGCGCGCAGCAAGGGCATCGACCTGGTGCCCAAGACCATCCCACCCGAGGTGTTTGACAAACGCGCGGTGGACAAAGGCCAGGTGCAGTTTTTTGACATCGCTTATGTCGAAGCCCAGCCGCGCTACGCCAAAGGTCGAACCAACAAGGACAAGCTCACACTAACGATTGAGCTGACCGATTTTTCGGTGCACTACACGCAAGGCGCTGCCGACATGGCCGAGGCCTCGTTGAAAGAGGGCAAGACCGCTGTGGTGTGTGAGCAAGGCCAGCTGTACAAGCTGAGTAAAAGCAAGACCGGTGTGGTGACCCGCGAACGGCTGACCAAGGCCTGGACCGACTGGGTGGACTACTGGGCGGTGGACTTCAACTACCAGAGCCGCAAAGAGATCATCAAGGTGCAGCGTGGCATGGGCATTGAAGGCCACCTGCCCGGCATCGAACCGGTGCAAGGTGAATTGCCAGTGTTTGAAGACCGCTGGACCGGCGGCTTTATTTTTGAGAACGAATGGCAGAGCTTTCGCACAAGGCAAAACCGCGAACTGGAATTGCTGACCTCAGAGCACACCTACGAGCAGCCCGGGCGCTACACCGTGGCTGTCAAAGTCATCGACATCTTCGGCAATGACACCATGACCCTGGTGCCGGTGAACGTGGGTTGATGAACATCTTGCCACCTATGACCCGACCCAGCGAACCCAACCCACATGACGACGCCGAGAGCATCGTGCTCGACATCGACGACCCGAGAGTTCCGCCCGCCGTCTACGAGCACGCGATGAAATTCAGCACGCCCGTGCGCTGGGTGGAAGAGATAGGCCCCGGGGAATATGGTCTGCTGGCCGCTGACGGCGAGCTTCTTGACCTCGTAGCGCTGCGTTAACACGCGCTGGCACACAGCCCATGCAAACCACAGAATTCGCCCCCGGCCTCTTCACCCAAGGCTTCACTGCACCTTTGAAGTTAGCCGACTTCAAGCTCATCGCCTTCGACATGGACAGCACGCTCATCAACATCGAATGCGTTGATGAAATTGCGGCCGTGATCGGGCGCAGAGCCGAGGTGACC
>JAYVRO010000292.1:0-5274 GCA_043776165.1 Rubrivivax sp.
GCGTTGATGTGCACCACGGTGCCGCCGGCAAAGTCCAGCGCGCCCCACTGCCAAGCCAAACCGCCCTTGGCTGACTCAAGCGCTGACTTGGCAGCGTCCAGGCCGGTGAAAGCGTCGGGGCCGCTCCAGAACCACACCATGTGCGCAATGGGCAAGTAGCTGAAGGTGAACCACAGCGTCATGAAGAGCAGCACGGCGCTGAACTTGATGCGCTCAGCAAAAGCGCCCACGATCAAACAGCAGGTGATGGCCGCAAAGGTGGCCTGGAAAACCACGAACACGATCTCTGGCAGCACAACACCTTTGCTGAAAGTGCCCACGGTGGAGAAGTCGCCTTTGATGGGGTCGAAAACACCCTTCAAGAAGAGTCGATCAAAACCTCCGACGAAAGAGTTGCCTTCGGTGAACGCCAAGCTGTAGCCGTAGATGATCCACAGCACCACGATGAGCGAGAAGGTGACAAACACCTGCATCAGCACCGACAGCATGTTTTTGCTGCGCACCAAGCCGCCGTAAAAGAGCGCCAGACCGGGGATGGTCATCATGATGACCAAGGCGGTGGAGACGAGCATCCAGCTCACGTCGCCCTTGTTGGGCACGGGGGCTGATGCGGCGGAAGAAGCCGGGGCGGCGGCAGCGCTGGCGGCGTCAGCAGCGGCGGTGGCAACGACCGTGGCGACCGCGGGCGCCGAAGCCGCGGCATCAGCGGCGAAAGTCATGCCAGCGTAGCCCGCCAGGGCGACCCCCAGCGCAAGTAGTGCAACGAGTTTTTTCATGGCAATCTCTTTGGTGTATGTCTAATGTGGCGAGTTGAAACTCAGAGCGCTTCTTTGCCGGTCTCGCCGGTGCGGATGCGAACCACTTGTTCGATGGCCGTGACAAAGATCTTGCCGTCGCCGATCTTGCCGGTGCGCGCAGCCGCTTCAATAGCTTCGATCACACGCTCGACGATGGCGTCGTCCACGGCCGCTTCGACTTTCACCTTGGGCAAAAAGTCGACCACGTATTCCGCGCCTCGGTACAGCTCGGTGTGGCCCTTTTGGCGCCCAAAGCCTTTGACTTCCGTCACGGTGATGCCCTGCACACCGATGCCGCTGAGGGCTTCGCGCACCTCGTCGAGCTTGAAGGGCTTGATGATTGCCGTCACCATCTTCATGGTCGTCGCTCCTGTAT
Organism: Rubrivivax sp.; assembly: GCA_043776165.1. GTDB lineage: Bacteria > Pseudomonadota > Gammaproteobacteria > Burkholderiales > Burkholderiaceae_C > Rubrivivax. The sequence continues at coordinate 1,174 of JAYVRO010000292.1, forward strand.
TTGTTGAAAATCCGCTCAAGCTGGCGCTGGGCTCGAGCCCAACCAGCTCATGTCTAACGTTTAAAAGTTGACCTTCACACCCAGCACGATGGCGTTGCGGCCAAGGTCTTTGCCTTTGGGGCTGACATAGGCCGGTACGCCAGCAATCTTGTTCGTGGACGTGCCCACCAGTGCCGCGCTCACCACCACGCCACTGAAGTCCTTGGCCAAGGTCAATGAGTAGTCGGTGTAGGAATAGTCGCTGCCGCCCTTCACCTTCTGGTAGCCCAGGTGCGGCGTCAGCGTCAGGCCTTCGGCCAGCTCCAGGTTCAGGCTGGTGTCTAGGTAGCCACTGCCCTTGCTCTTGGCAAAACCAAAGAGGTTGCTGACGGCATGTGAATACTTCATCGTCACCGGCCCCAGGTTCAGCGCGCCGTAAATCTCGGTCGTGTTCGCACTGGGTTTCAGGCCATTGCTGGGGTATTGGTAGGTCAGTACGCCGATGTCGTAACCAGCGTCCTTGGCGAACTCACCTTTGTAGCCGCCATAGAGGTCGATCTCGACCTTGGCATTGCCTTTGGCGTCCTTGATCCACTGGATGGTGGAAGCCCAAGCGCCAACATAAAACGCGCCGGAGGTGAAATCAGCACCGCCTTGCAAGGCCGGTTGCAGACGCGATTGCGAAATGCCGCGATAGCGGTAGTCGGTGGTCGCGCCCACGTTGTAGGCCATGTCGGCCAGCGCCACGCTGGGCAGTGAAGAAACGGCGGCGAGTGCTGTGATGGCGAAAAGTGTTTTCATGGAAATGACGTCCTGAGTGGAAAGGGTTCAAAGCGGTTGATTGCAGCTTCCGTGCCAGGGCCAAAACCAGTGCAGATGCACCTTGGCGGCGCAATCACGTCCGCTGTGCACGCGATCGCGCACCGTGGTGGTGATGTTTCGCACCAAGCCCCGAAAAGGTGCATTCGGAGATGCCGGTTTTGCACGGTCCAGTTTTCGATGTTGAAGCCACGTCCCCCGTTCAGATGCCCCCATCAAGGGGTGCCGCAAGGGTCCTGACTCGCCCTTGCGGTGGATGGCGCAAGCACCTTGCCGTCGACACACTGCGAAGCCGCTTCAACCTAGAAACCGCAGTTGACCGCTCTCCACCGCTGGATAGACCGCATGAATGCTGAAATTTTGGCTCACGAAGAAGTTCACCTGTTGGGTGGCAGCGCTACACACCCGAGCGCACCACGCTGCACCACGCTGGCGGCGTTGCGAATCCGCGCGATGCCGCAGGGCATCGCTGTGGTTCGCGCCTTGCCACCCTGGCGCATCGTGGCACGCTCGAGCGCGTCCAACTGCGCTTTCTAGGTTCAACAGAACCCCTCCGGGAGACCGCATGACATTGGCCGTGGTAATGAGCCGCTCTATCGACGGTTTGAACGCCCCTGAAGTGCACGTTGAAGTGCACCTGGCCAACGGCCTGCCCGCCTTCACCCTGGTGGGCCTGGCCGAGACCGAAGTCAAAGAAGCCCGCGAGCGCGTGCGCGCGGCGCTGGTGCAAAGCGGCTTCGCTTTCCCGCATAACCAGCGCATCACCGTGAACCTGGCACCGGCCGACGTGCCCAAAGAGTCGGGCCGGTTTGACCTGCCCATCGCCCTGGGCATCTTGGCCGCGCTGGGCGTGGTGGACGCCCAGCGTTTGGCAGGCATGGAGTTCGCGGGTGAACTGTCTCTGGCCGGTGAATTGCGCCCGGTGCGTGGCGCTTTGGCGCTCGGCTTGGCGCTGCGCGCCGCAGGCGCGCCACGGGCATTGGTACTGCCGCGCGCGAGCGCCGAAGCGGCTGCGCAGGTCAGTGGCATCGACGTCCGCTGGGCGAATCATCTCAATGATGTGGTTCGCGCCTTGCTTCCCGACGTGGCCGCCAACGCCGCGCGCCAAGGCGCGACACCCTCGGTTGAACGCGAGGCCCTGCCCCAGGCGCGACCCATGCCGCGCAGCGCGCCAAAACAACCACCCGACTTGCGCGACGTCAAAGGCCAGGCCGGCGCCAAACGGGCATTGGAGATCGCCGCCGCAGGTGCGCACAGCCTCTTGCTGATGGGCCCGCCCGGCACGGGCAAGTCCATGCTCGCCCAACGCCTGCCCGGCCTGTTGCCCCCGATGACAGACGACGAAGCCCTGGCCAGCGCCGCGCTGCAGGGCCTGTCGTCACAAGGCTTTGATGCCGAGACTTTTGCCCAGCGCCCCGTGCGCGCGCCACACCACAGCGCCAGCAGCGTGGCTTTGGTGGGCGGTGGCAGCCCGCCGCGTCCTGGCGAAATATCACTCGCCCATGGCGGCGTGCTGTGCCTTGATGAGTTGCCCGAGTTCCCGCGCGCCGCGTTGGAAGCCCTGCGCGAACCCTTGGAAACCGGCCACATCACCCTGAGCCGAGCAGCCAGACAAGCCCGCTACCCCGCCCGATTTCAACTCATCGCCGCCATGAACCCCTGCCCCTGCGGTTATCTGGGCGCACACATGGCGACGGGCAAACAGTGCCGCTGCACGCCTGAGGCGGTGTCGCGTTATCAACGGCGCCTGTCAGGCCCACTGCTCGACCGCATCGATTTGCAAATCGAAGTACTGGCCGTCAAACCCAGCGACTTGATGGCCCTGCCCGATGGCGAGCCATCCCCCGTGGTGGCGCAGCGCGTGGCTGCCGCACGAGAGCGGCAAATGCAACGTCAAGGTACATCCAATGCGATGCTCGACCCTGCGGCTCTGGATACGTACTGCAGGCTCGACGACGCCACAGCACGATTCATGCGCGGCGCGGCCGAACGACTGGGTTGGTCAGGGCGTCGCTTGCATCGAACGTTAAAAGTGGCAAGGACCATTGCTGACTTGGCGGGGGCTGCGCACATTGCGGTGGCGCATGTGGGTGAGGCCTTGCAGTTGCAGCGGGGGGTGGGGGGTTGAGCGACGTAAGGGGGATGCGCGGGCAACCCGCAATGACCTCTTGCCCAAACTATCGGTCCATCGGCCCCGGCAACAACGCCCGCAACACCGCAGGCACAGCGCCAAACCCCGCACTCACCTTGCCGCCGCCGGCATCGCCGTCGATCTCAAATACGTAACTCATGGCCTCGGCGTGCGGGGCTTTTTCTAGGCGGCCTGCGCCAGCCATGAATTTGGCCAGCGCGGCTTGGGTATCTCCGTCCATGGACGACAACTCGTGCGTCTTGCTCGGGCGCATTGTGGGCAGCATGCCGCCCACGCGGCGCACAGTCAATTTGCCCTGCAGTGGGGGGCTCACTTGATGGGCCCCTCACCCGTCTTGATCACGCCCACGTCCACCCAGGCTTTGGCCACGGCTTTTCGCGCGGTGGCGCCAAAAAAATCGCGGGCCACGCTGATGGTCTCAAACGCGCATTTTTTGAAGTCGGCGTTGTCACGCAAGCGCTCGCTGAGTGCCGTGTACCAAACGCGTCCCATCACTTCCCAGGCGGGTTGACCCAGGGCTTTGCAAGCCAAGAAAAAAGCCCTGTTGGGGATGCCGCTGTTGTAGTGCACACCGCCAAAGTCGCCTTCTTCCGTGTTGGGCAGGTGGACATAGTTTTTCATCAGCGCGGGCTGCTCGTCTTTGCCAAAGTCCACATTGTCATAGGCCGTTCCAGGGGCGGACATCGAGCGCAGGCTCTGCGCTTCAAGCCCGGCCTTGCGAAAGAGGCCGCGGCCCACGCTCCAGTCCGCTTGGGCAGGGTCGCGTTCGTTGTTGGCCCATTGGCGCACCAGCACGCCAAACACATCGGACATGTGTTCGTTCAGCGCGCCGCTCTGGTTTTCGTACTTCAGCCCGGCTTCAAACTGTGTCACGCCATGCGTTAACTCGTGGGCCACGATGTCAAGTGACAAGGTCATGCGATTGAAGATGAAACCGTCACCGTAGATCATTTGGCTGCCGTCCCAAAAAGCGTTGTCGTAGCCAAATTGCGGGTCTTCTTGGTAGTGCACGCTCGAGGTGAGCGCCCTGTTGTTGTTGTCAACCGAAGCGCGGCCCAACACCTTGGCGTAAAAATCGAAGGTCTTGCCGCTGTGGTCGTAGGCTTCGTTCACGGCCACGTCTTTGCTGGCCTTGCCGCCTTCTTTTCGCA
>JAYVRO010000293.1:0-5270 GCA_043776165.1 Rubrivivax sp.
GAGTGCCCCATGGTCTAATGCCGCGCATGCCAACCCCCTTCAAACACGCTGCGATCGTGGGCAAATTCCAGGCCCGCGGTATCCGTGCTGCGCTGGAAGAAGTCGCCCACTTCTTGGTGGCTCGGGGCTTGGAGGTTTCTTTCGAAAAAGCCACCGCACTGGCCACCGGCGTGACTGACTTTGAGGCCCTCACCAGCGCAGAGTTGGGGCAGCGCTGCGACATCGCGGTGGTGGTGGGTGGCGACGGCACCATGCTCGGCATTGCACGTGAACTGGCGCGCTACAACCTACCGCTGGTGGGCATCAACCAGGGCCGTTTGGGCTTCATCACCGACATCCCGCAAGACCAGTACCGTGAAGCGCTAGCGCCCATCATGGCGGGTGACTTTGAAGAAGAGCACCGCTCCATGATCGAAGGCGGCGTGTGGCGTGATGGCGAAAAAATCTTCGATGGCTTGTCAATGAACGACGTGGTGGTGAGCCGCGGCGCGACGGCCAGCATGGTGGAGTTGCGCGTGGACGTGGACGGCGAGTTTGTTGCGCACCTTCGTGCTGACGGCCTCATCGTGGCGTCGCCGACGGGTTCCACAGCCTATGCGCTCTCGGCTGGCGGGCCGATCTTGCACCCCGGTATTGCCGGCTGGGTTTTGGTGCCCATAGCCTCGCACACCTTGTCCAACCGACCCATTGTTTTGCCCGACATTGGTGAGGTTCGAATCACGGTAGTGGCTGGACGCGACGCCTCGGCCAATTTCGACATGCAGTCGCTGGCCAGCTTGTTGCACGGCGACCAGGTGCGTGTGCGCCGCTCTGCATTCAAGGTGCGTTTTTTGCACCCCCGCGGCTGGAGCTACTACGCCACGTTGCGGCGCAAACTGCGCTGGTACGAAGGCAGCGAATGAACAGAGCATCGACATGCTGCGCCGCTTGAGCTTGCGTGATGTGGCCATCGTGCGCGCGCTCGACATCGAGCTGGGTGCGGGCTTCACTGTGCTGACGGGCGAAACGGGCGCTGGCAAGTCCATCCTCATCGACGCCTTGCAATTGGCCCTGGGTGCACGCGCCGAAGCCAACTTGGTGCGTGAAGGCGCCACCCGCGCAGAGGTGAGCGCCGAGTTCGACCTACCTGAAACGTTGATCTCATGGTTGCAAGAAGCCGGGTTTGGTGATGACGCTGTAGCGCCCAACGACACACTGCTTTTGCGCCGCACGGTTGACGCCGCAGGCAAAAGCCGGGCCTGGGTCAACGGCAGCGCCGCCACGCTGGCGCAACTGCGAGAGGTGGCCGACCACCTGGTGGACATCCACGGCCAACATGCCTGGCAGAGCCTCACGCGCCCATCGGCGGTGCGTCAGTTGCTCGACGCGCAAGCGGGTATTGACGGCGCCGCCATGGCCCGTGCCTGGGCTGATTGGCGCCACGCCAACAAGCGCTTGGATCACGCCCGCGCGCAACGCGACACCTTGGAGCAAGAACGAGAGCGTTTGAGCTGGCAAGTCGGTGAAGTGGGCAAACTGGCGCCTCGCGGCGACGAGTGGGAGCAACTCAATACCGAGCACCAACGCCTGGGCCATGGCCAGGCCTTGTTGGAAGCGGCGCGTGTGGCCTTGCTGGCCTTGTCCGACGACGACGCCGCTGCCGATGTGCTGTGTGGGCGTGCCATCGACGCTTTAGATAATGTGAAACGTTATGACAGTGAACTTGGCGATGTGGTGGGCGTACTGCGCAACGTGCAGTTGCAGCTGCAAGACGCAGCCCACACGCTGCACAGTTACCTGGGCCGCAGTGAACCCGACCCCCATCGGCTGGCCGAACTAGACAACCGCATCGCCACCTGGGTGCAACTGGCGCGGCGCTACAAACGCACGCCAGCCGAATTGCCGACGCTGTTGCAAAGCTGGAAAGACGCGCTGCAGGTGTTGGAGGCGAGCAGTGATCTAGAGTCGCTTGAGCGTGCTGTGTCGGCTGCCCAAGAGGCCTGGAAAATCGAGGCCGACGCCGTGACTCTGGCGCGCTCGCGAACGGCGCCGTTCTTGTCCGCATCGGTCACTCAGGCGATGCAACAACTTGGCATGGCCGGGGGCGCATTTGAAGTCACTTTGCTGCCCTTGGCCGAACCCGAAGCAGGCGGGCTAGAGGCGGTGGAGCTGCGTGTGGCGGGCCATGCTGGCAGCACTTTGCGTGCGCTGGCCAAGGTCGCTTCCGGGGGCGAGTTGTCTCGCTTGGCGCTGGCCATTGCCGTGACAACGCACCGCGCGAACGATGCCCGCGCCGCCAGTGTGCCCACGCTCATCTTCGACGAGATCGACGCTGGTGTCGGCGGCGCGGTGGCCGACAGCGTGGGCCGCTTGATGAAACAACTGGGGTCCAGCGCGCAGGTCATGGCGGTCACCCATTTGGCCCAGGTAGCCGCATGCGCTGACCATCACTTTGTTGTATCCAAAGCCTTGCAAGGCGGCCAAACGCTCAGCGAGGTGAACACGGTGCTGGGTGAAGCGCGCGTGAGCGAGATTGCCCGCATGCTGGGCGGCGAAAGGCTGGAGGGCACGAGCCGGGCGCACGCAGCGGCGCTGCTCGGGGAGATGGCAAAACCGGCGACCGAGGGCACTACAAAATCAGCACCCCGAGACGTCGCAAAACCGGCGTCCAGAGCCGCAACGAAGCCCAACAAGGGAGCCCAGCAGCGATGAGCGAGTGGATGCCCATGGAAGGCGCCGTGCGTGACGAGGTCGTGCTCGTCACCGGTATTTCAGGCTCGGGCAAATCAGTCGCTCTGCATGCGCTGGAAGACGCGGGTTATTTTTGCGTTGATAACCTTCCACCTGAGTTGCTGCGTGATTTCATCCGCCTGGAACACGAGCGCTTCACGCGCCGCGTGGCCGTGGCAGTCGACGTTCGCAGCGCGGGTTCCTTGCCACATTTGCTGCCTTTGATTGGTGATCTGCGCAGCGAAGGCGTGAGCGTGCGCACCTTGTTTTTGGACGCCAATACTGACGCGCTGGTGCGGCGTTTTTCAGAAACCCGCAGACCACACCCGCTGTCGTCGGTGCCCACCGGCAGTGACTCGTCACGGGGCTTGATCGAAGCCATTGAGCTGGAACGCAACTTGCTCGCCGACCTGCGCGAGGAGGCCACTGTCATTGACACTAGTCAGTTGCGACCGAGCCTGCTGCGTGGCTGGATACGCGCCATGGTGGGCGCGCGGCAGTCGGCGTTGACGGTCGTCTTCGAGTCCTTCGCATTCAAGAACGGCGTGCCGTTGGACGCCGACTACGTGTTCGACGTGCGCGTTTTGCCCAACCCCTACTACGTGCGTGAACTGCGGCCGCTCTCAGGGCGCGACGCGCCGGTAGCGGCCTATCTGGAACGTCAACCCGAAGTGGCCACCATGCTGGCCCAACTGGAGGCATTCCTCTTGCACTGGCTGCCTGCTTTTGAGGACGACCAGCGCAGCTACCTCACGGTGGCCATTGGCTGCACAGGTGGCCAACACCGCTCGGTGTACATGGTCGAAGTGCTGGCCGGACGCTTTTTGGCGCGTCAATCCACCTTGGTGCGCCACCGCGAACTGGACGCCCGCAGCGGCTGAACCGTCCACGCTGTTTTGAGTCATGTCAGACTTTAAATTGATGCCACTTCTGGCGCTTTTTCCGTTGCGCGCGGTGCTATTTCCTGGTGGGCTCTTGCCTCTGAAGGTTTTTGAGGCGCGCTACATCGACCTGATGACTGAATGCCTGCGTGAGAACAAGCCCTTTGGCGTGATTTGCTTGTTGCAAGGTGCCGAAGCCGGGCGCAGCGAACACGCCGTCGAGATGGAAAACATCGGTGTGCTGGCCAGCGTGAGCCTGCTGGACGCCGAACAGGCAGGCATCTTGCGTGTCGATTGCCAAGGCGGCCAACGTTTCACCTGCGTTGAAGCGCCGATTCAGCACGACAACGGTCTGTGGGTTTGTGCAGCTCAGACCTTGCCCGATGACGAGGCCCTTGTCCCCGCACCTGCCCTGTTTGCCACCGTGCAGGCGCTGTCTGCCGCCATCGCCAACATGCGCGCACAAGGGCACGCGTTTTTTGCCGAACCCTACCGCCTGGACGACGCTGGTTGGGTAGCCAATCGCTGGTGCGAGTTGCTGCCCATCGCCCTGAGCGCCAAACAAAAATTGATGGCGCTGCCCGACGCCAACGCCAGACTCGCCATCGTTGACCGCTTCCTGCGCGACAGGGGCGTCATCAGCTGATCAGTCGCGCCAGGCCTCCAGCAAACGCCTGATGGGTGCGGCCAGTGCCAAACTCAGGGCCTCTTCGCGCGTGACCCAACGGCCAAAACCCTTCAACTCAAGTGAACTGTTAATCAGCGCACGCTGCGCTGTGCTGAGCAGACCAGGCCGCCCGGGCAAGTCGTGGCGCCGAGGCAGCAAAGTCCAGTCAAAGTGAGTGAGCACGTGTTGCACCGTGGGCAGCGCGGCGCTGCGCCCGGGCCAGCTGGCGCACAGGCCGCTCAAGACTTTGGCGTCGTCCCACTCCGGCAGGCTCCACATCGAGGCCCACACGCCCGCAGGGGGGCGCTGAACCAGCCAACAGTGGGGGCCTTGCACCAACCAAAGCAAGGCATGTTGACGCTTGCCGCGTTTGAGTTTTTTGCTCTTCACGGGGTAGCGCTGCTGTTGCCTGTGCGCATGCGCCACGCAGTGTTTTTGCAAAGGGCATTGTGGGCACGTCGGCTCCCGCAAGAGACACACGGTGGCACCCAGATCCATCAAGCCTTGCGTGTAAGCGGGCACGTCTTTTGTGGGCAGCAGTTGCTCGGCCTTCAACCACAGGGCACGTTCGTTGGCGGCTTGCGCCAAGTCGCCGTCAAAACCCAGTGCCCGGGTGAGCACGCGCTTGACGTTGCCGTCCAAGATGGCAGCGCGCTCGTCAAAACAGAATGCCGCTATGGCTGCAGCGGTGGAGCGGCCAATGCCGGGCAACAGCGCCAACGCCGCACTGCTGCGTGGAAATAGCCCGCCGTGATCCGTCACCAGGACCTGAGCGCAACGATGCAGGTTGCGCGCGCGGCTGTAATACCCCAGGCCGCTCCAAGCGGCCAGTACATCGTCTTGCCCTGCACTGGCCAGACTGGCCAGGTCAGGAAAGCGCGCCAAAAAGCGCGCGTAGTAGCCCAGCACGATGGTCACTTGGGTTTGCTGCAACATGATCTCTGACAACCACACGCGGTAGGGATCGCGTGAGGCCTGCCAGGGCAGGTTGTGGCGACCATGTTGGCGCTGCC
>JAYVRO010000294.1:0-1655 GCA_043776165.1 Rubrivivax sp.
GTCACCACCGTAGAACGCATCATCGGCTTCAAGCGTGGCACGGGTGGCACCAGCGGCGTGGGCTACTTGCGCAAAATGCTCGACGTGGTGCTGTTCCCCGAGATTTGGAAGCTGCGCACGGACCTGTGAGCGCGCCGACAAAGCCGCTGCCCAGCGTTGTTGTCATCGGCTGCGGGTTTGGAGGCCTGGAGGCTGTGCGTGCTCTGGCCAAGGCCGAGGTGGAAGTGACGCTGATCGACCGCACCAACCACCACCTGTTTCAGCCGCTGCTCTACCAGGTGGCCACTGCCGGGTTGGCGGCGCCTGCTGTGTCGGCGCCCATCCGCCACATCTTGCGCAAACAAATGCGTCGCGGGCGGCTCACGGTGTTGCAGTCTGAGGTGACGCACATCGACGTGCCCGCGCAAGACGTGGTGATGTCCGACAGCAGTCGCATCCACTTTGACCACTTGATCGTGGCCGCTGGCGCTGCCAACGCTTGGTTTGGTCACGACGATTGGGCGCCCTTCGCGCCGGGCTTGAAGACTCTGGCCGACGCTTTTGACATCCGCGCACGCGTGGTGGGTGCCTTTGAGCGCGCCGAGCGCGCCAGGCTGGCGGGTGATGTGGCCGAGAGCGAAGCCAACATGCGTTTTGTCGTCATTGGAGGCGGCCCCACAGGCGTGGAACTGGCGGGCACGCTGGTGGAAATTGCCCGACACACACTGCCCGACGAGTTTCGCCACATCGACTCACGCGCTGCGCAAGTGGTGCTGGTGGAAGGCTCAGACCGCGTGCTGGGCAGCTTTGTGCCCAAGTTGTCTGCCAGCGCCAGCGTCCAACTTGAAAAGTTAGGCGTTGTACTGCGCACGAACTGCAAGGTCAGCCAGATCGACGCCCTGGGAGTGACGATGGCCACGCCCGAAGGTGAACAACGTTTGACATCACGCACTGTGTTGTGGGCGGCGGGCGTGGCTGCTTCGCCCCTTGCGCAGGCCATGGCGACCGGCTGCGGCGTGACGCTCGACCGCGCGGGCCGCGTGCCCGCGCAGGCCGACCTGAGCTTGGCAGGTTTTCCGCACATCAGCGTCATTGGCGACATGGCCAGCGCACAAAGCGACGGCAAGCCCGTGCCCGGCGTCAGCCCTGCGGCCAAACAGATGGGGCGCTGCGCGGCGGCCAACATCCTGGCGCGCTTGCGGGGTGCGCCAACGCAAGCGTTTCACTACGCCGACTACGGCTCGCTGGCCACTATCGGGCGCAGCGCGGCCGTCGTTCAGCTTGAAGTGCCGCTGCTGGGCCAGCTGTGTTTCTCCGGCTTGCCCGCTTGGCTCTTCTGGCTTTTTGCGCACCTGTACTTTTTGGTCGGCTTTCGCAATCGCATCGTGGTGATGTTGGACTGGGGCTGGAGCTACTTCAGTTTTGCACGGCATGCGCGCGTGGTGGCGCAACCGAACGCGGTGCAACCAAACGCCGTGTCTGGAAAGCCGCGCTCCTAGAATCAGGATCAGCTAAAAAAAATTAACCTGTCGAACACCCCACGGAGGCCCCATGGACACTCGCACATCAGCGCATCGTATGCGCATCGAACAACTGCAGGGCGTTTTGCAGACCGAGCGTTTGCACGCTGTGCTGGTGCCGTCGAGCGACCCCCATTTGAGTGAGTACTTGCCGGG
>JAYVRO010000295.1:0-5255 GCA_043776165.1 Rubrivivax sp.
GGCTATGGCCAAGACGGGCCCTACGCCAGCGCCGCAGGTTATGACTTCGCCATCCAGGCCACCGGCGGGCTCATGAGCATCACCGGCGAAAAGGACGGCACACCAGGCGCCGAGCCGCAAAAAGTGGGCGTGGCGGTGAGCGACATGTTCACCGGCGTGTACAGCGTGACGGCGATCCTGGCGGCCTTGATCGAGCGTGGTCGCACCGGCAAGGGCCGCCACATCGACGCTGCGCTTTTGGATGTGCAAGTGGCCATGATCGCCAACCAAGCGAGCAATTATTTTGTCAGCGGCGCCACACCCAAACGCATGGGCAACGCACACGTCAACATCGTTCCCTACCAGGTGTTCAGCACGCAGGACGGCCACATCGTCATCGCCACGGGCAACGACCGCCAATACCAAACCCTGTGCAAGCTTGCTGGCCACGCCGAGTACGCTAGCGACCCACGTTACGCAGACAACGAGGGCCGCATTACACGGCGCGCCGAGCTCGTCCCGGTCATTGCCGCGTGGATGCTCACCCGCACCACCGCCCAGTGGATGGCGCTGCTGGAACCGCAGGCCGTGCCCTGCGCGCCGATTCTGGACATACCGCAGGTGTTTGAACACGCGCAAGTGCGCCACCGAGGCATGAAACAAGCCGTCAACCGCATGGACGGCCGCCAACAGGAACAAGCTGTGCAGATGGTGGCGCCGCCCATGCGCTTTGACGGCGTGCGCGCCATGGCGCACCTTGCACCGCCGATGTTGGACGAGCATGGGCCAGCGATACGCGCAGGCAAAGCCTGGAAGTCTTGGCCATGAGCATCGAGCTGAGCAAAGAAGACCGCACGCAGGCCGTGGCCTCGATCGAGCGTTATTTTCAAGAGAACATGGACGAGCGCATTGGCAACATCGCCGCCGGCGCCTTGCTTAATTTTTTCGTCGATGAAATCGGGCCCAGCATCTACAACAAGGCCGTGTCCGAGGTGCAAGAACGATTGTTGGCACGCGTGTCAGAGATCGACATCGAAGTGCATGAAGACGAATTTGGCTACTGGCAAAAACACAAAGCTGGGCAGCCGAGCGCCAAGCGCAGCGGGCGCTGACAACCAAGCCCGTCACCCCACGGATCTACGCGGCCGCCTTCACCACCGCATAGCGCGCCAAGGTCTTTTCGCGGGCCACCGCGTGGTCCACCACCGGCCAGGGGTAGTTGCGGCCCAACGTCACATCAGCAGCGGCTAAATCCACGGGCTTGGCCAACCAAGGCGCGTGCAACAAGGCGTCGGGCAACTTGGCTAACTGCGGCAAATAGCGCCGGATGAAGGCGCCTTTTGCATCGAACTTTTCGCTCTGACTCACGGGGTTGAAGATGCGAAAGTAGGGCTGCGCGTCACAGCCAGTAGACGCCGCCCACTGCCAACCACCGTTGTTGGCGGCCAGATCAAAGTCATTCAAGTGCGTGGCGAAATAGGCCTCACCGCGGCGCCAGTCCAGGCCCAAGTCTTTGGTCAAAAAACTCGCCACCACCATGCGCAGGCGGTTGTGCATGTAACCGGTTTGATTGATCTGATGCATGGCCGCGTCGACCAAAGGGTAGCCCGTTCGGCCCTCGCACCAGGCGGCAAACAACGCGTCGGCATGGGCGCCCTTCTCCCACTCAATGCGTTCATAAGCGGACTTGAAAGCCTGCCCCACCACGAGGGGGTGGTGATGCAATATCTGGTGATAAAAATCGCGCCAGATCAGCTCCGACAGCCAGGTTTGTGCGCCTACCGAACCGTTTGCAGCACGCGCATGCGCCTCGCGCGCCAAGCGCCGAATGCTCACGGTGCCAAAGCGCAAGTGGGTGCTCAGGTAACTGGGGCCTTTGACGGCGGGAAAGTCGCGCGCATCGCGGTAGTGGTCCATGCGCAAGAGAAAGTCATCGAGCAACACTTGCGCGCCCGCTGACCCCGAAGGCAGGCGCAATTGCTGCAAGTTCGTTTGCTCAAAACCCAGGCTCGCCAGTGTCGGTACACCCCCCAGCCCAGGCGGCCGCGCGGCCAAGGCGCTGGCATGTTTTGCCACCGGATAAGCCGAGAGATAAAACGCATCGCACTTCTTCAGCCATGCGTTTTTATAGGGCGTAAAAACACTGAACGAGCTGCCACTTTGCGTCAGCACTTCGTCGCGCTCGAACACCACATGATCTTTGCTGGTGTATAGCGCCACACCTTGTTCTGCGAGCAGGCCGCGCGCTTGCGCGTCGCGCGCCAGCGCAGCAGGTTCGTCGTCGTGGTTGGCGAAAACAGCTTGCACTTTCAACCGCACCGCCAGCGCCGCCACCTCGTGCGCAGCCCGCCCGTGGCGCACGATGAGGCCCACGCCTTGGGTACCCTGTGAGGCTCCCAATGCAACCAATTCAGCGTCCAGGCCCACAAGGCTTTCACGGATGAATTCAACGCGCCGGTCTGCTCGCGGCAAGGGCGACAAGATGTCGCTGTCAAAGACAAAACAACACCACACTTGCCGTGCAGCACGCAATGCGTGGTGCAGGGCGGCGTTGTCGCACGTGCGCAGGTCGCGGCGCAGCCAGATCAAGGCCCGATCAAAGCGTTTTTCCATGGCGAGAAGTGTGCAGCACGGGGTCGCGCAGAATTGGGTGACGCGGGCAGCAATGCATCGAGTTCGCGTTTTATTGGCAGTCTTGAACAACCTGCACTGGTACCAAAGCATCCTCGCTGCGCACGGGCTACGTGGCGCCAGAGACGGGCTCGTTCATCAGTCAATTCGTCCAACCCAGGAGAAAGTCATGCCCACTGTTTATGAAAAGCGCACCTACGCCATACAAGTTGGCCAAATGCCCGAAGTCAAGCGCCTGTACAGCAGCGAAGGCTGGCCCGCATTGGTAGCCGGTGGCTTCGATAAAAACCTGATCGGCTATTTCATCAGCGACACCGGTGAGCTGCACCAACTCATTCACCTGTGGCGCTTTGAGAGCGACGACGCGCGACGCGCGCACTGGAGCCGCTTGTTTGAAAACGCGCCTTTTATGGCATTTGCAAAACAGTTTCGGCCCTTGGTCAAAACCCAGGATGTGCAGCTGATGTTGGCCGCACCTTGGGGGCCGCAGGCCTGAGGCCTGGGCTGGTTCCTAAAACAATCAACACACATACACCTTTGACATGACCTACGGCGCCACGATCTCCAAGCCGACAAAGTAGCGCTCAAAGCGCTGCTTGTCGCGCGTCAGGAGGGGTTGGCCGGTCACCGCTGCGTGCGCACCGATCAGAAAATCAGGCAGCACCATGGCACGTGTACCACCGCGTCGGCGATACATCCAATGCGCCTGAGCAGCCAAGTACAGCGCCTCTTGTGGCGTGTCTTGCCATGTCAGACCGAAGGCGCGTACTTGGGCTTGCACGGCGGCCAGGCTGCTGAAGTTGCCGCACCACTCGGCAAACACCATGGGTGTGATGACCAGCGCTCCGCGCAAGCTCCACTGTGCCAATTGATCGACCGACCAGTCGCGCCAACGCGGGTCGTTGCCGCTGACGTCCAGCAGCACGCAGGTGTCAACCAAGATCACTGGCGGTCGCCCGGCTTGCTGGCACTGCGGGGCTTGATGGCGGCTCCTGCCGCAGCCTTCTTAAAACCCGGGTCGCGGGTGTCCTCGTCGTAACCGCGCAGAAGGTGCATAAAGGCGTCGGTACCCCCTGGGCCCAGCACCAGTCCACTACCGGCCAAGGCACTGAAACGCTTGCGCGCGGCGGCCAGCGCTTGGGTCTGAACTCTGTTTTTTGCTCCGTCATGGGGCGTCACAGGTTCGACCCGAACTCCGCCATCGGCAACGATGCGGAAAGTGACGGCGTCACCGGGCGCGATCTTCAAGTGCTCGCGGATGGCCTTGGGCAAGGTCACTTGCGACTTGGTGGTGAGCGTGAATGCCATGGTGCGCAGAGCCTCGGTAGTACCAAAGGATGAAATGTAATACCACTGGCCATGCATCGCGAGTCAACCCACGCGCGTGAACCTCGCCAGCACGCGCCCGTCCACCTCGACGTCCTCCAGAAACATCGCAAAGGGCCGCACCCACAAACCGCTGTCGTTGTAGAGCGGCCGGTACAGCACCATGGGCTCGCAGGTCTCGCTGTGGCGCACGACGCCCAGCACCTGGTACTCACCGCCCTTGTAGTGGTGGTAGTGGCCCAATTCGAGGCTGGGCAAGGGCGGCAGATCATTCGTGGCCATGGCGTTTCAACGGGGGGGTTCAACGCTGGGCTTCAAGTCATTGGTCAACCAAAACGGCGCCACGGCAAAACCGATGCAGATCATGGCCAGGAAAAAGCACGTGCGGTAGCCGCCGGTGATGTCGTGCAGCACTCCCGACAACAGAGCCCCCACACCAGCGCCAATGGACATGCAGGCGTAAACCGTGCCGTAGATGGGTGCCAGGCCAGGGCCGGGGAAGAGACGCGCGCTCAGGCTTGCCGTGATCGGCCCCCGCGCCCCCTGGCAGATGCCAAATACCAGCACGTAGGCCACCAACAACGTATGAGATGACCAGAACGACAAGGCCAAGGCCAAGACCGCGCCCGTGAAGGTGCCGCTGAAGGTGAGCGTGGCCGCCCGCCGGTATCCCCACTGATCGGCCAGCCAGCCCGCACTGGTGACGCCAACCACGCTGAGCATGGCGGCACTGCCAAACGCGCTGGCGGCCTGCAAAGGGCTGAAACCAATGTCGATGAAGTAGGCCACCGACTGCACGGTGATGAGGTACATGCCCACGGCGGTGAAAAACATGACTTGCACCAGCATCCAAAAAGGACGATGTCGCATGGCCTCAAACAAAGGCCCCAGCGCCTTGGCGCCTTGTGGTGTGCGCCGATTTTGTGTGTCGGGGTGACCCACACTGATGCGCGCCCAGGGCATCAACAAAGCCAAGGGCAAGAGCAACAACACGCCCAAACCGATGCTGCCGTAGGCGGCGCGCCAGCCACTGTGCTCGATGAGCGCTTGCGCCAGTGGCACCATCACGAGTGACCCGCAACCAAAACCCGCGTAACCCAGGCCGATGGCGGAACTCAAGCGGCCCTGAAACCAACGGCTGAGCAAAGCCGACGTAGGCACCATGCCCAGCGCAGACACGCCCATGCCGCCGAGCAAGCCAATGCACAAATAGAACTGCCACAGCGCCGTCAAATGCCCGGCCAAGGTGTGCGAAGCACCCAGCAGCGCCACGCCCAGCGCATAGAGCGCGCGCGGGCCAAAACGCTCAAAGACCCAGC
>JAYVRO010000296.1:0-1652 GCA_043776165.1 Rubrivivax sp.
GGCGGCCTGCGCCGCAACAGGGTCACCTTGGGTGTCGGCCAGCAGCGCCAGCTCGCAATGATGATGTGCCATGCGGGTGGCAAAACTGCCCGGGCTCGCGCGCTCCAGTTCACTGGCAACTTCCACTGCTTTGGCCCAATCGTGTGAGCGCTCAAAGATCGACAGCAAGGCCAGTTGTGCTTGCCCATCGAAGGCCGTGCCGCGCAAGGCGCGCCAGGCTTGTTCGGCGCGATCAAAGAGACCGGCTTTCATGAAGTCTTGCGCCAGGGCATGCTGCGCGCGATCGCGGTCGGCGGGGCTCAGGTCAGCGCGCTGCAAGAGGTGCTGGTGCACGCGCACTGAGCGCTCAAACTCACCGCGTCTGCGGAACAAATTCCCCAGCGCAAAATGCAACTCGGTGGTGTCAGGGTCGTGTTGAACGGCCTCGATGAAGGCGTCTATGGCCTTGTCTTGCTGCTCGTTGAGCAAGAGGTTCAGTCCGTCAAAGTAGGCGCGTGGCGCGTCGCGCTGGCTGTGGCGAAACTGGCGCAAGTCAAAGCGTGAGGCCAACCAACCCAAAGCAAAAGCGGCGGGCAGTCCGATGAGCAGCCACTGGAGGTCGAAGTCCATCGACGGCGCGGCCTACAAGAGGTTGCGCTGCGGCGCGTCAGCGCCAACACCGGGCCGCGCCGGGGCTCCCTCGTTCCCGCTGGTGGGGTGGCTGGACCTGGTTTGAGTACGGGCTGCGCGGCGGTGGCGCCACCAGCCCGGCAGCATGGCCAACACGCCGACCACGCAGCCAGCGGCAAAGGCCACCAAGACCACAATGACCATGGGCGCGCTCCACTGCGCGCCAAAAAACCAATGCACCACGGCCGACTGAAGGTTGTTCAGCGCAAAGGCAAACAAGGTGAAAAAAAGAAAGCCGTTGAACAGCCAAGTCAGCGCTCGCATGGGGCGCAATTCTAGGTCGCGGGGGACCGTGTAGGCATGACACCGGAGGTCACACGAGACGTCATTGACGCTCGGCCAACGCGCGCTCGCTGTGCTCGTCAACGGCTTCGCGCAAAGCCTTGCCTGGCTTGAAGTGCGGCACGAGTTTTTCTGAGACTTCCACCTGCGCGCCACTGCGGGGGTTGCGCCCAACGCGCGGCGGGCGGCGATTGATGGAGAAACTGCCAAAACCGCGGATCTCGATGCGGTGTCCACGCGCCAACGCGTCGGCCATGGCGTCGAGCATGGTCTTCACGGCGAACTCGGTGTCGCGCTGAGTGAGCTGCGGAAAGCGGTCGGCCAATCGGGTGACGAGGTCAGAGCGTGTCATCGGTGAAGACTTCAGCCAAAGTTAAAAGTGTCAGAACAAATGAAGAGGGCTGGACCATGCATGTACACGGGCCAGCCCTTTTCAGGTCACGTCAAAAATCAGTCCTTTTGCGTGTCGAGCTTGGCGCGCAGCAATGCGCCCAAGCTCGTGGTGCCAGCGTTTTCACGCTCGTTGGTTTGCGCAATGCGCTGCATGGCTTCTTGTTGGTCGGCGTTGTCTTTGGCTTTGATCGACAACTGGATAGAGCGCATCTTGCGGTCCACGTTGATGATCATCACCGAGACATCGTCGCCTTCTTTCAGCAGCAAGCGCGCGTCTTCCACGCGGTCGCGTGAGATTTCGCTGGCGC
>JAYVRO010000297.1:0-5252 GCA_043776165.1 Rubrivivax sp.
CCATCAAGAACGAAGCGAACAATGGCGTGAAGAACACGCGCTATACCTTGGCCATGGCGCGCACATCTGACCCGCACTCGGCGACGGCGCAGTTTTTCATCAATGCCGCTGACAACGCCTTCCTCGATTTCAAGGCCGAAAACGCGCAAGGCTGGGGCTACGCCGTGTTTGGACGCGCGGTGTCTGGCACCGAGGTAATCGACGCCATCGAAGCCGTGCGCACAGGCCGCAAAGGCTTTCACGATGACGTGCCCTTGGACGACGTGTCGATCACTCGCGCGCACGAGGTCGTGTGATCAAGCGCGCCGAAGCTGCGGCTTCGGTGGTGAAGGCGCCTGCTGCAAGTGAGGTGATTGCACCTGCGCATTGGCAGTGCGTCGATTTCATCTCAGACATGCATCTTTGCGCGCAAAGGCCCAAGACCTTTGAGGCTTGGGCGAACTACCTGGACCACACGCGCGCCAATGCGGTGGTCATCCTGGGCGATCTTTTTGAAGTCTGGGTGGGTGACGACGCGCGCCAACTGCCTTTTGAGCAAAGCTGCGTTGAAGTGCTGCGCCGCGTTGGCCAGCAACGTGACCTTGCCTTCATGGTTGGCAACCGCGACTTCTTGCTCGGCGATGCGATGCTGGCGGCTTGCTGCATGCAAGCCTTGCTTGACCCGACCCGACTGGTTTTGGGTGGCCAGACGTTGTTGCTGTCACACGGCGACGCCCTTTGTTTGGACGACACCGACTACCTGGCCTTTCGCGCACTGGTGCGCGCTGAAGAATGGCAATCGCAGTTTTTGGCTAATTCGCTGACAAAGCGCATCGACGTTGCGGCCAACATCAGAAACCACAGTGAGCTGCGCAAGCAATTTGATGGCGCAACTTTTGCCGATGTCGACACGCCAGCCGCCATGGCGTGGCTAAACGCAGGCCAAGCCAGGACGCTGATCCATGGTCATACGCACCGACCCGCCAACCACACCCTGGCGCCAGGGGTCATGCGCTACGTCTTGAGCGATTGGGATTTGGACGACACACAAGCCCCCCGCGCCGAGGTGCTGCGTTGGACGAGCGCTGGCTTGACACGCATCAGCCCGATGCAAGCGGGCCTGTGAGGTTTTCGGAGTGGTGGCGCGGCTGGCAAACATGGCGCGACGACCGCGCCGTGGCGCGGCGTCCCATCAGCGACGACCTTTGGCGCAGAACGCTGCGTCGCTACCCCTTTTTGCAGCGCAAGGCAGCCGCTGACAACGCGAAGCTGAGACGCCTGGCGAGCCTCTTTCTGGACCGCAAGGAGTTCATCGCCATCGGCTCGGTGCGGTTAAGAAATGATGTTGTCGTCGCGATTGCCGCGCAGGCTTGTTTGCCAATTTTGCGCCTCGGCCTGGCGCGCTACGATGGTTTTGTCGGCATCGTTGTGCATGCTGATCAGGTCGTCGCACAACGCGAAGTGATGGACGAGGGCGGCGTTGTACACCACTACGCCGAAGCGCTCTCGGGTGAGGCGATGGTGGGTGGGCCTATCACCCTGTCTTGGCGTGATGTGCGCACTGCGGGCCACAGCGCGGCCGAGGGCTACAACGTGGTTATCCATGAATTTGCACATGTGCTGGACATGGCCAGCGGCCCCCCCGATGGCACACCGACGCTGCCAGCGGGTTTATCGCCGGCCCACTGGCAAGGCACGCTGCATCAAGAATTCGATGCCTTCAGTCGGCGTGTGCAAGCCGGTGAAAAAACAGCGCTCGATGTTTACGGCGCCCACAGCGTTGATGAGTTTTTTGCCGTGGCCAGCGAGTCGTTTTTTGTTGCACCGATCAAACTGCTGTCTGAGCACGTCGCGCTGTACAAACTGCTGGCAGAGTTCTACCAACAAGACCCGGCGACCGAAGCCGCTTGACCTCAAACCGCAGTGGCTTCAGCGCGTGGCTTGTCGCTCTTCTTGGGCGGTTGGATATCGAGCTGCACTTCGCCAGTGGCGTCTACATCCACCGTCAAGCGTCCACCATCCACCAAACGGCCAAACAGCAGTTCGTCAGCCAATGCGCGGCGAATGGTGTCTTGGATCAAGCGCTGCATGGGGCGTGCGCCCATCAAGGGGTCGAAGCCCTTGGCGCCCAGGTGCTGGCGCAAAGCGTCGGTGAAAGTGACCTCGACTTTTTTCTCCGCCAACTGCGCCTCTAACTGCAACAAGAACTTGTCGACCACGCGCAAGATGATTTCTTGGTCCAGCGCTCGGAAGCTGACGATGGCGTCAAGCCGATTGCGGAACTCGGGCGTGAACAAACGTTTGATGTCGGCCATCTCATCGCCCTGCTGGCGCGAATTGGTGAAACCGATGGACGCACGGTTCATCGTCTCAGCGCCCGCGTTGGTCGTCATCACGATCATCACGTTGCGGAAGTCCGCTTTGCGTCCGTTGTTATCGGTCAGCGTGCCGTGGTCCATGACTTGCAGCAGCACATTAAAAACGTCAGGGTGAGCCTTTTCGATCTCGTCGAACAACAAAACGGCGTGCGGTTTTTTGCTGATTGCTTCAGTTAACAAACCACCTTGGTCGAAACCAACATAACCCGGAGGCGCGCCGATCAGGCGGCTCACGGCGTGGCGCTCCATGTACTCGGACATGTCAAACCGAATGAGGTCAATGCCAAGCACATAAGCCAACTGTTTGGCAACCTCGGTCTTGCCCACGCCGGTGGGGCCCGAGAAGAGGAAAGAACCAATCGGTTTGTCGGGCTTGCCCAAACCTGAGCGCGCCATCTTGATGGCCGAAGCAAGTGCGTCAATGGCAGGGTCTTGACCAAACACCACGCTTTTCAAGTCACGGTCCAGGCTCTTCAATTTGCCGCGGTCGTCGCTGGAAACGTTGGCCGGCGGAATGCGGGCGATCTTGGCCACGATCTCTTCAACCTCTGCGCGCGTGATGGTCTTCTTCTGTTTGCTCTTGGGCAAGATGCGCTGGGCTGCACCGGCCTCGTCGATCACGTCGATGGCTTTGTCAGGCAAGTGGCGGTCGTTGATGAATTTGGCCGAAAGCTCCGCTGCCGCCTGCAACGCACCCAGCGCGTACTTCACGCTGTGATGCTCTTCAAAGCGCGACTTGAGGCCCTTCAAGATCTCAATGGTTTGCTCGACCGAAGGTTCCACCACGTCGACCTTTTGGAAGCGCCGCGACAGGGCTGCATCTTTCTCGAAAATGCCGCGATATTCAGTGAAGGTGGTCGCACCGATGCACTTCATGCTGCCATTGCTCAATGCCGGTTTGAGCAAATTGCTTGCATCCAGGGTTCCACCTGACGCGGCACCCGCCCCGATCAGCGTGTGGATCTCATCGATGAACAAAATTGAGCGCGGTTGATCTTTCAACTGCTTGAGCACGCCCTTCAAGCGCTGCTCAAAGTCCCCGCGGTACTTGGTGCCTGCGAGCAAGGCACCCATGTCCAGCGAGTACACGATGGCGTCAGCCAGGATTTCAGGCACATCGTTTTGCGTGATGCGCCAAGCCAAGCCTTCAGCAATGGCGGTTTTGCCCACGCCGGCTTCACCCACCAACAGTGGGTTATTTTTGCGGCGGCGGCACAGTATTTGAATGACACGCTCCACTTCGAGTTCGCGCCCAATCAAGGGATCAATCTTGCCGTCTCGTGCCAACTGATTGAGGTTCTGTGTGAACTGGTCCAGTGGCGAGCCTTTGGCGTCACCGCCCTCTTCCTTTTCGGCCTCGGCACCGTTGCTCTCATTGGCTTTGGTGGGCTCGGGTGGGTCTGATTTTTTGATGCCGTGGGCGATAAAGTTCACGACGTCCAGACGTGTGACGCCTTGCTGATGCAAGTAGTAGACGGCGTGTGAATCTTTCTCACCAAAGATGGCCACCAGCACGTTGGCGCCGGTGACTTCTTTTTTGCCACTTCCGGTGGACTGAACATGCATGAGGGCGCGCTGAATGACGCGCTGAAAACCCAGCGTGGGCTGTGTGTCGACCTCTTCACTGCCCGACACTGTGGGCGTGTTTTCTTTGATGAAACCCGTCAAGCTCTTGCGCAAATCGTCGATGTTGGCAGCGCAGGCGCGCAGCACCTCGGCGGCTGAAGGGTTGTCGAGCAGCGCCATCAACAGATGCTCGACGGTAATGAACTCGTGGCGCTGCTGGCGTGCTTCAACAAACGCCATGTGCAGGCTGACTTCCAATTCTTGCGCGATCATGCGGCCTCCAAAATGCACTGCAACGGGTGGCCGTCTCGGCGTGCTGCAGAAAGGACAAGTTCAACTTTGGTCGCCGCAACGTCTTTGGGGTAGACCCCGCAAACGCCACGGCCCTCGTGGTGGATCTTCAACATGATGAGTGTGGACGTTTCCAAATCTCGCTGAAAGTATTGCTGCAAAACCATCACTACAAACTCCATTGGCGTGTAGTCGTCATTGAGCAACACCACTTGGTACATTGATGGCGGTCTGGTGCGCTGCGCTTTGCGCTCAACCACCACCGCGCCTGAACCATTCCCGCCACGCTCACGCCCAGGCAAGTCCGGTTGCTTAATCGGCGGTTCTGAATTGGGTTCGTCAGGCATGCTTGATTCTATCGACTAGCCTTCTTTTGAAGCCCGCGCCAAACCTCGGAACGCTGTGCAGGCCGTGGCCTGGGCCCACTCTGAGCGCATATTGCGCCGCAGGTCTGGCTTGCAAGGGCGAATGAGGGCTTGAATTTCGGTGCATTGCCCGCTCAATCGGCGTAGGTGCCGGCCGATTTGATGACCGGCCCCCAACGATCAATTTCTTGTTTGAGCCAAACACGCAAGCCCTCTGGCGACAACTTCGCATCCGGCACAAACTCGGCGCCGAGCTCGGCAAAGCGCTGCGCCACCACAGGGTCTTTTAGTGCCGCGCGCAGGGCGCCACCAAACTTTTCGACGATTTCTTTGGGGGTGCCTTTGGGCGCGTAAATACCGTGCCACACAACAACTTCGAAACCCTTCAGCCCCTGCTCGGCCAGCGTGGGCGCATCGGGCAGTGACTTGATGCGCTCGCGTGTTGTCACGCCGTAAAAGCGCAAGGAGTTGGCTTTGATATGCGGGATGGTTTGCGTCGTTTGGTCGCAGAGCAAATCAACTTGTCCAGCCAAAAGAGCATTCATTGCGGGTGCTGTGCCCTGGTAAGGCACCGTCACCAAATCGACGCCAACGGCTTGCCGAAAAACCATGCTGCACAGCTGAGAGACAGCACCCAAACCGGCGTGCGCCACATTGATCTTGCTGGCATTGG
>JAYVRO010000298.1:0-5246 GCA_043776165.1 Rubrivivax sp.
TGGCCATTGCTAACGCTTCGATGTTAGACGAAGCCACCGCTGCGGCCGAAGCCATGACCCTGGCCAAGCGCAGCGTGAAGAGCAAGAGCTGCAACTTCATCGTGGCCAGCGACGTGCACCCGCAGACCATCGAGGTCATCCGCACCCGCGCCGAACCCTTGGGTTTGAATGTGCTGGTGGGCTTTGCGCCGCAGTTAATGAAAGACAACGATTACTTCGCCGTGCTGGCGCAGTACCCGTCCACTTTCGGGTTGATTCACGACCTGGCGCCCATCGCGCGGGCGGCGCATGACAAGCAGGCGGCGCTCATCGTTGCGGCGGACTTGCTGGCGCTGACCTTGCTCGTGCCCCCGGGTGAATTTGATGCCGACATTGCGCTGGGCAACACGCAGCGTTTTGGCGTGCCGATGGGCGGCGGTGGGCCGCACGCGGCCTACCTGGCGTGCCGCGATGAGTTCAAGCGCAGCCTGCCCGGCCGCTTGGTGGGTGTGAGTGTGGACGTGCACGGCAACCCCGCCTACCGGCTGGCCTTGCAAACCCGCGAACAGCACATTCGCCGCGAAAAAGCCACCTCCAACATCTGCACAGCGCAGGTGCTGTTGGCGGTGATGGCCAGCATGTACGCGGTCTATCACGGGCCCGACGGTTTGAAGCGCATTGCCCTGCGCGTGGCCAGCTATACGGCGGCGCTGGTGAGCGGTTTGCAAAGCCTGGGCGTCAAGGTCGTCACACAACAAGTGTTTGACACGGTGATGGTTGAAACCGGTGAGTTAACAAATGAGGTGATGCAGCGCGCTGTGGCCGCTGGTGCCAACCTGCGCAAGGCCACCGAGCAACACGTGGCCATCACGCTGGACGAAACCACCACGCGAGGCGATGTGCAAGCGCTGTGGTCTTGGTTTGCCAAGCCGGGGCAAACCTTGCCGCTCATGTCAATGTTTAACGATGGCATCGACACACTGATCCCGCCAAAACTGCGCCGCACCAGCGCTTTCCTCACGCACCCGGTTTTCAATACGCATCACAGCGAAACAGAAATGCTGCGCTACATCCGCAGCCTCTCAGACAAAGACCTGGCGCTGGACCGCAGCATGATCCCGCTGGGCTCATGCACCATGAAGCTCAATGCCACGAGTGAAATGATCCCCGTGAGCTGGCCCGAGTTTGCGCAAATGCACCCCTTCGCGCCGCGAGATCAACAGCAAGGCACCTGGGAGATGAACGACCAGCTCTGCGCGTGGCTGGCGCAGGCCACGGGTTATGCGGGCGTGAGCCTGCAACCCAATGCCGGTTCACAGGGTGAATATGCCGGCCTCTTGGCCATTCGCGCTTGGCACAAGGCGCAAGGCAATGCTCAGCGCGACATCTGCTTGATTCCCGATTCAGCCCACGGCACCAACCCGGCCAGCGCGCAGATGGTCGGCATGCGCGTGGTGGTCACCAAGTGCGACGCCATGGGCAATGTAGACATGGACGACCTGCGCGCCAAGTGCGAGCAGCACAGCGCGCAGCTGGCCTGCGTGATGATCACTTACCCCAGCACCCACGGCGTGTTTGAGGTGCGTGTGCGCGAGCTCTGCGCCTTGGTGCACCAGCACGGCGGCCGTGTCTACGTGGACGGCGCCAACATGAACGCCCTGGTCGGTTTGGCAGCACCCGGCGAATTTGGCGGCGACGTGAGCCACCTCAACTTGCACAAAACGTTTTGCATCCCGCACGGTGGTGGCGGGCCTGGCGTGGGACCTGTGGCCGTGGTGGCCGACTTGGTGCCTTATCTGCCGAGCCGTGGTGTGGTGGGCGCCGTGAGTGCCGCGCCCCTGGGCAACGCGGGGGTGTTGCCCATCAGCTGGATGTACTGCCGCATGATGGGCGCAGACGGCTTGCGCGCCGCCACCGAGGTGGCGATCCTGAGCGCCAACTACATCGCCGCGCGCTTGCACGCGCACTACCCCGTGCTGTACAGCGGCGGGCACGCCGCCATCCACGGCGGTGGTGTGGCGCACGAATGCATCCTCGACTTACGCGCCATCAAAGACACCACCGGCATCAGCGCCGAAGACGTGGCCAAGCGCCTCATCGACTATGGCTTTCACGCGCCCACGCTGAGTTTTCCCGTGGCGGGCACCCTGATGGTGGAGCCGACCGAGAGCGAGCCGCTGGTTGAAATTGACCGCTTTTGTGACGCCATGGTGGCCATCCGCGAAGAGATCAACCGCGTGCAGTCAGGCCTATGGCCACGCGAAGCCAACCCGCTCAAAAACGCCCCGCACACGACGTCCGCGCTGCTCGGCGCCGAGTGGCCACACGCCTACAGCCGCGAAGAAGCCGCTTTCCCGGTGGCCAGCCTGCGCCGGCAAAAGTACTGGTCGCCCGTGGGGCGGGTTGATAACGTCTGGGGTGACAGGAATCTGTTTTGCAGTTGTGTGCCGGTGGGGGAGTTGGCGGAGTTGGTGGAGTGAGGGCCCTGCGTCATGTTTGCGCCGATGCTTGCCCCGATGCTTGCCCGGCTTGGGGACTTTTGCCATAGACTTGGCAGCCTGACAGATCAAGGGACAAATGTCATGAGCCATGCAGTTGTGTCTGAAGGCGGTCGTGTCGTCATTCCCGCTGAGTTGCGGGCCAAGTTTGACTTGAACGTCGGCGACAAAGTCGTCTGGCGTGAAGAGGCCGACGGCTTGGTGTTGCTGTCGCTGCGCGCTTCCATCAAACGCACCCAAGCGCTGGTGGCCAAGTACAACAAACATCCCAAGCGCAGTGTGGTTGACGAGTTGATCGCCGAGCGCCGCGCCGAAGCCGCTAAAGAGTGAAAGTCTTCGACGCTTCAGCCCTGTTGGCCATTCTGTTCGAAGAGCCCGGCGCCGAGCGAGTCGCCGCGTTATTGGACGAACGCGATGCCGTGGTCTCCAGCGTCAACTACGCCGAAGTCATGACCAAACTATTGGACCGCGAGTTGCCCGCTGCTTCGGCCCTGCTGGCTTGGCAGGGCCTGCACGTTGAAGTCCATGACGTCGACAAAGACATTGCTTTCGAAGCCGCCCGCCTGCGCGCCAGCACGCGCAAACTTGGCCTCTCTTTGGGCGATCGCTGCTGCCTGGCCTTGGCCAAACGCCTTGGCGCTGAAGTCATCACTGCCGACAAAGCCTGGGCCAAATTGCCGGGCGTGAAGGTCAAACTCATTCGCTGAAACCGTGGCGCAACAAAACCCCTCTCCCAACACCCCACGCCAGCAGCCGCTGATTCGGCCACTCGCGCCCAGCGACCGCGCCGCCTGGGAAGTGCACGCGCGCGGCTACAAAACCTTCTACAAAACCGACACCACGGCTGAAGAATTTGCGACCACCTGGCAACGTTTGATGTTAGGTAATGCAGCACCCGACGCCGTTCTTGGCCTGGGTGCTGAAGTAAACGGTGAGTTGCTAGGCATTGCGCACTACTTTTTCCACACCAGCGTGTGGGCTGCCGGCGCTGGCTCGGCCTGCTGCTCTGCTTGTTATTTGCAAGACCTCTTCACCGCGCCGCAAGCACGCGGCCAGGGCCTGGCACGCGCCTTGATCGACGGTGTGGCCGCCGCAGCGCGCGAACGTGGCGCCGTGCGCTATTACTGGCTCACGCAAGACAACAACGCCACAGCGCGGTTGCTCTACGACAAAGTGGCCTTGTTCAAGGGCTTCTTGCGCTACGACTATCCGCTGTAGGGTGGCCACGGTCTGTTAGCGTTTTACCCACAAGCACTGCGGGTCGTTTGGTTTGCTACCGTGTCTACCATGGTCACAAGGGGCCTGCTCGCGGCCTTGCTCGGCGGCCGGCGGCGGGCGGCACGCGCTCTGAGCCCACGCTGTGGCGGTCTGCGCTTTGCGCAGACTGCACTGCGGTTCTCGCTCAAGAGTCGCGGCGCAGAACTCACTTCGTTCGCTACGCTCACTGCGTTCAAACAAACTGCGCCGAGTTTGACAACGAAGCGCGCTGCGCGCGCCGCCTCTTGAGCTGCGATCCTCGCCGCCCCAGAGTGGGCTCAGAGCGCGCACCACCCGCCGCTCTCCACCGCTTTTTGTCCCCGACGACGCACCAGCGACAACGCACCCGCCCCACTGCCTGCGCAAAGCTGCACCCGGGTGCGCCGCAGCGCGTGTGGGAGCCGCCGAGGAGCGCAGGGCTTGTGTTCGCGCGCGCAGCGCGCTTCGTTGACATGCTTGCCGCATCTGTTTGAACGCAGCGGGCAAAGCCCGCGTAGTGAGTTATGCGGCAGAACACAAGCCCGAGCACCACAGGGCAGTCTGCGGGCAGCGCAGACCGGCGAGGTCACGCGCTGTGGCGTGCCCGGGTGGAGCTTTGCCGCCCTACTCCCAGCGAGCAAGGCAACGCCCGACGCACCCAAGAATCGCAAGCCCCTCAAGCCCACACCACCCCCAGCCGATAAGCCAGTGAGCACCGGGCCGCGATGGCCTGGCGCATCCATGGTTCACTCGGAGCGGCGATGGTCCCCAAGCTCAGGCTCGGCGAACTTCTGATCAAAGAAGGTTTGCTGACAGACGAACAACTTCAGCAGGCCCTGGCACGTCAAAAGCAGACGGGGCGCAGGCTGGGCGCGGTGTTGCAAGACTTGGCTTTTGTCACCGACATCGCCATTGCACGCTTGCTGGCCACGCAGCTCAAATTCCCCTTCTTTGAGCCACTGCTGGAAAACGTTGACACCGCCATCGCCAAACGTTTGTCAGAGCTGCAAGTGCGCAAGCTGCGCGCCTTGCCCGTGGGTTTGAACGGCGAGAACATCCGCGTAGCCGTGGTCGACCCCACCGATTGGCAGGCCGTCGACGAGTTGCCCAAGTTGCTGCGCGGCGCGATCGACATTGAAGTCATTGCTGAGAGCGGACTGCATGCGCTGATTGACCGCATCTACAGCAACACCGACAACATGCAGGGCCTGGCCAAGCAGTTGAGCGACGAGCTCAAAAGCGTGGAAGGCGAGGCGGTGGACTTCACCGCGCTGGGCATCTCGGCCGGTGCCGAAGACGCCCCCGTGGTCAAGCTCTTGCAAGGGCTCTTTGACGAAGCCGTGCGTGTGCGCGCTTCAGACATTCATATCGAACCCATGGCCAAGGCCGTGGGCATCCGCCTGCGCGTCGACGGTCACCTGCGCGCGCACGCCGAATTCGATTCGCGTCTGGCACCCGCCTTGGCCTCACGTTTGAAGTTGGTCGCGGCTTTGGACATCTCGGAGCGGCGCTTGCCACAAGACGGGCGCTTTG
>JAYVRO010000299.1:0-5228 GCA_043776165.1 Rubrivivax sp.
GGGCCGACGCCGAGCTGGTTGACTGCCGTAGACAGCTGCGCCTCAAGCGTCGCGCCTTCGGCGTCAGCGCAGGCGGTGCCCAGCTCGCGCGTGGCTGCGCGCTTGGCCAGTGCCACAGCCAGGTCCGACGTGCCACCCAGCCCCACACCGACGATGGTCGGCGGG
This sequence comes from Rubrivivax sp., assembly GCA_043776165.1. Taxonomy (GTDB): domain Bacteria; phylum Pseudomonadota; class Gammaproteobacteria; order Burkholderiales; family Burkholderiaceae_C; genus Rubrivivax. The sequence continues at coordinate 166 of JAYVRO010000299.1, forward strand.
CAGGTTTTGCCACCGGCCGCCAGCACGCAGTCGACGACAAAGGTCTTGATGGCATCGATGCCTTCGGCCGGGATCGCCATTTTCAGGAAGGAGTTGTTCTCCGAGCCGCTGCCCTTGGGCACCATCTCGATCTCCATGCGCTCGACCGCTTCCATGAAGTCGATGTGGATCACCGGCACCTCGATGCCGCAGGAGCTGTGCTCGTTTTTTCGCGTCAGCGGATGCACCACCGAGCTGCGCAGCGGGTATTCGCGGGTCGCGCGCTCGCAGCCTCGGCGCAGCGCTTGCTTGAGCGCAAAACCATCCACGGCCACGTCGCGACCAATCCACACGTTGTAGATGGGCACGCCGGTGTCTTGGCACAGCAAGTTGTCGGTGCGCTCGGCGACCTCGATGTTGGTCACCATGGTGGCCAGCACTTGGCGCGCTGTGGGCGCCGTCTCACCGGCCTGCAAGCGACTGAGGCCCCGCTTGACGTCTGGCGGCAGCTCCTTCAGGGCGCGTATGTACAGCGCCTTGGCGGCATCTTCCACGGCTTGTAAATCAACTTTCATGAGGCGACTTTCATGATGCGTCCTTCACCGTCGTCACTGCGGCGCCAACTTGCGGTTCTTCACCACGGTGGCCCAGCGCACCAGCTCGTCGTCGATCTGCTTGCCAAACTCGGCCGGCGTGCTGGCCACCGGGGACATGCCCTGCACGTACAGGCGCGCTTTGGTCTCTGTTTCGGCCAGCACCTTGGCGGTGTCGCGGTGCACTTTGGCGACGATGTCGGCCGGCGTACCAGCGGGCGCCAGCAGGCCAAACCAGCTGTAGTTCTCGAAGCCCGCAAAGCCTGCCTCGATGGCCGTGGGCACCTCAGGCAACTGGGGCTGGCGTTGTTTGCCGGTGACGGCCAGCGCACGCAGGCGGCCGGTGCCCAGCAGCGCCGAAGCGGCAGCAAAGTTGCCCACCACGAATTGGATTTGTCCGCTGATGAGATCGGTGTAGGCCAGCGCCTCGCCTTTGTAGGGGATGTGACTCACGTCGAACCCGGCGGCTTCGGCCAGGTTCTCGGCTGCCATGTGGACCTGGCTGCCCACCCCAGCCGAGCCGAAGTTCACGCTGCCCGGCTTGGTTTTGGCTGCGGCGACCAGATCCTTCAAGGTCTTTGCTGGCGAGTTGTCGGGCACCACCACCAGCATCGGTCCGCTGGCCACGTTGATGATCGGCAGCAAGTCCTTCTTGGTGTCGAAGGGCATGTTCTTGAAGAGATGGGGACTGATGGTGATGCTGCCCGAAGCCATCAACAGCGTGTAGCCGTCGGCCGGCGCCTTGGCCACCGCGTCAGCGCCCAAGTTGCCGCCTGCACCAGCGCGGTTCTCCACCACCACCGTCTGACCCCACACGACCGTGAGCTTTTGCGCCATCAGGCGTGCCACCACGTCGGTAGAGCCACCCGGTGCAAAGGCCACGATGATGCGCACCGGCTTGGCTGGCCAAGCCTGGGCGAAGGTCGGCAATGCGGCCGACCCGAGGAGCAGGGCGGCGAACAGCGATGTCGGCAGCGCGCAAAGGCGGCGCAAGGTGAGTCGGCGGGTTGAGTTCATCGTCGTGGTTTCCAGGTCGTTCAATTCGAAAAACGTTCAGCGCAAGACCTGAGCAGTTCAGGCCAGATCACGCCAAGAGCGCCAGCGCAAAGGCCATTCCTGTGGCAGCCGCAAAGCCCAGCGCACCGGCAATCCAATTTTTGCGCAGGCCCGATGCGCTGCCGAACTCGATCAGCAGCAAGCGCACGCCCCCCATCATGTGCAACGCCAGCAGCACCACCAAACCCCATTCGGCGAGCTTAAAAAGCGGCTGGTCGGCGAAGCTCAAGAAGCCGTCGAGTGCCGCCGCACCCTGCAGCGCCTGACCGAGCGCCCAAAAGTGCAACGGCAGGAAGAGCGCCAGGCCCAAACCCGACAGTCGATGCATCAAAAAAGCCCAGTAGGCCGGGTGCGCGCGCGCGCGCTGGTCGTTGCGCCGCTTCATGCCGGCACCACCACGCCAAACACGCCAACGACAGCCACCACGGCACGCAGCCCGGCCACCAGCAACAGCAGCGCCAGGGCGAGCGACAGCACCCGTGCCGCGCGTTCGCCCAGGCCCCACCACTCGCGTGCGATGTTGGTCACGCCCACCGGAACGTGCACCGCGCAGGCCATCACGAACACAGCGTAAAAGCCGCCGAAGGCCCAGTTGCCTTGTGTGCGGCCCAGGATCTCGGCCGCACTGAGGCCACCGCGCACGGCATAAACCATCACCACCAGATGCACCAGCACGCACAGCGCCAGCACCATCGCGCTGATGCGCTGCCAGTACCAACGCCGGGCCTGCGCGATGGCTTGTGCGATGTCCGGGGTGACTGTCTGGATGTCTGTATGGGTCACTGTTTGGCCCGTGCCGCTATCCCGCATCGGCGTGTTCACAGCTCACCCCGCACGGCCGCCGTGGCCACTTTGCGCTTGAGACCCGCGATGGCCAGCGTGGGCGCAAGCTGTTTGGGGCAGCGTTCGGTGCACGAGCCCTGCGTGTGGCAAGCGTGACAGCCGGCGTCGCCGGCCACGGCGCGCAGCCGCTCGGTTTGGGCCACGTCACGCACGTCGTTGACCAGCGTCCAGGCGCGGTTCAGCGCCGCTGGGCCGAGGAAGTCAGGCCGCCAGGTGACGACGTCGCATGAGGCCTGGCACACACCGCAGCCGATGCACTCGATGCCAGCGTTGGCCGCCATGCGCGCAGGCGACGAAGGCGAGATGCGCGCGAAGTCGTCGTGCCGTGTTTGGGTGCCTTTGAACTGGCCCTTGGCGCGCGCCCACTTGTCAAAAAACTCGGTCATGTCGGTGGCCAGATCCTTGATCACCGGCAGGTTTGAAAGCGGTGCAATCTCAAGCTCGCCGCCAACGCCCACCACTTTGGCCACGTGCGTGCGGCAGGTCCAGCGCGCTTGGCCATTGACCGTCATGGCGCAAGAGCCGCACATGCCCACGCGGCAAGCAAAACGGTAGCTGAGCGTCGGCTCCAGGTGGCGCTGGATGTGGGTGACGACGTCGAGCACCGTCTGGCTGCCCTGGCGGGGCACGTCATAGGTGCTGAATGCCCCTGTCGACTTGCCGCGCCAGACCTTCACTTTGAGCGTCCCTTTGAGCGTCCCTTTGAGCATCTCTTTGAGCGACTCGGTCATGCGCTTTTTCTGCCCTGCGGTTTTGTTATTGGGTTGAAACAGCCTCGGCGCAAAAGCCGGTCAATCCAGCTTCACGCCCAAGCGCGCTATCACCGGGCCCCAACGTTTCACATCAGCATCGATGACACGCTTGAAGTCGGCCGCACTGCCGCCCACGATGAGCAAACCTTGTGCGTCGAAGGCTGCGCGCACGGCGCTGTCTTGCAACACGGCGTTGGCGTCGGCATTCACTCTGTCGACAACCGCTTGCGGTGTGCCGGTGGGCATGAACAAACCATTCCAGGCCAACGATTCAACATGGGCAAAGCCGCTGGCCGACAGCACTGCCAAGTCCTTCAAGTTGTCAGCGCGCTGCGTGCTGCTCACGGCCAGCATGCGCACTTTGTTGTTGCGCACATGGGGCAGCATGGCAGGTGCCACCATGAAGGTGGCGTCGACTTCGCCCTGGGCGACGGCCATGGCCGCCGGTGGCGAGCCATTGAAGGGCACATGGGTGGCGGCAAAACCGGCCTCGGCCATGAAGAGTTCCATCGTCAAATGCGCCGAGCTGCCATTGCCCAGCGACGAATAATTCACCTTGCCGTTTTGCGCCTTGGCCCAGGCGACAAATTCGGCCACCGTCTTGGTCGGCACCTTGTCGGCATTGACGGCCAGCACATTGGCTTGGCTTGTTGTCATGAGCACGGGCACCAGGTCGCGCGCCGGGTCGTAGGGCATCTTGCGGTACAAAAACGGGCCAAAGGCGATCGGGCCATTGAAGCCAATCACCAGCGTGTGGCCGTCGGTGGCCTTGGCCGCCACGTCCACGCCCAACAAGCCACCCGCGCCGGGCTTGTTGTCCACCACGACGGGCTGGCCCCAGCGCGCGGCGAGCTTGTCGGACATGGCGCGCACGATGAGATCGAGCGAGCTGCCCGGGCCGGTGGGCACGACGATGCGCACGGGGCGCGTGGGCCAGGCGGTTTGGGCCAGGGCAGGCTGCAGCGCCAGCAGTGGCATCACAAACGCGGCGGCAATCAAGGCACGACGAAACATGGCTTTACCTTCAAAGGTTTTTTGGGCTGGGAGCAGGATCACGGATACAAACCGCGCTCTTCTCGCGCCGTCAAGATGCGCTCGCAGGCCACGGCGAATGTGGCGGTGCGCAGGGTGATGTTGTGCTGGTCGGCGGTGTCCCAAATCTTCTTCAGCGCGCCGATCATGATTTTGTCAAGTCGAACGTTAATTTCGTCTTCTGTCCAGAAGAAAGACGAAAAGTCTTGCACCCATTCGAAGTAGCTCACCGTCACGCCGCCGGCGTTGCAGATGACGTCGGGCACCACCAGCACACCGCGGTCGGCCAAGATGTCGTCGGCGCTGGGCAATGTCGGGCCGTTGGCGCCTTCCAGCACGAGCTTGGCCTTGATGCGCCGGGCCCGCGCGGCGGTGATCTGGCCTTCCAGCGCGGCGGGGATCAGCACCTCGCAATCCACGTCCCACAGCGCTTCGTTGCTGATGGCGTCCGCCCCCTTGAAGCCACCAACACCGCCGGTGTTTTTTACGTGCGGAATGAGTTCGGCCAGGTCAAACCCGTGGCCATTGAAGATGCAGCCCGTGTGGTCTTGCGCGGCCACGATCTTGGCCCCGGCTTGTGAAAAAAGTTCGGCCGCAGCGCTGCCCACGTTGCCAAACCCTTGCACCGCGACACGCGCGCCGTTGAGGTCCAGCCCAATGCGCCGCGCGGCTTCACGCCCCGTGACAAACACACCGCGGCCGGTGGCTTTAACGCGGCCCAAGGAGCCGCCCAAGTGGATGGGTTTGCCGGTGACCACGCCGGTGGCGGTGGTGCCGGTGTTCATCGAGTAGGTGTCCATCATCCACG
>JAYVRO010000300.1:0-1642 GCA_043776165.1 Rubrivivax sp.
CTGGACAAAGCCGCGGCAGCCAAGGGCATGCAGCAATGGCTCACGCTCGTGGACCAAGGCGTTATCAAAAAGAATGTGGCCGAAGTCAAGACGGGAGACACCGTCAATGAGTTCAAAGCCGGCCAAGTGCTCTTTGCGATCAACTGGAGCTGGGCCTGGGACCGCTTCAAGGACGACGCCGACAGCAAGGTCAAGGGCAAAGTCGGGGTCATGGCGCTGCCCGCAGTGGCCGGTGGCAAAAGCGCCACCTGCGTGGGTGGCTGGCAATGGGCGCTGAGCGCGTTCTCCAAACACAAAGCCGAGGCCGCCAAGCTCGTGGCGTACATGGCCACGCGCGAAGTCAGCAAATTCTTGGCTGCCGAAGGCGCGCTCTTGCCCACCTACGCTGACGTCTACAACGACCCCGCTGTGCTGAAAGAAGTGCCCTGGTTCAAAGACGCCGGCCCCGTCATGGCTTTCGGGCGCAGCCGACCTATGAGTGACCGCTACGGCGAGGTGAGCGACGCTGTGCGCACAGCCACCAGCGCAGTGCTGGCGCGCACGCGAAAGCCTGATGAGGGTGTAGGCGACATCGAGTCGAAGCTGGTCAGGGTGATGCGCTAACAAGGCTTGCGCCGAGCGATGGACCCCCGATTCACTGATCGCTTTCTAGGTCGCGTACTCAACAACGTGCGCGACCCCAGCGAGAAGGCGCTCGCCATCGTGTTGCTCGCACCGGCGTTTGCACTGCTGGCGCTGGTGGTCGCCTATCCCATCGGCAAACTCATCTGGAACAGCTTCTTCGACCTGCGCTTGTCGGGTGGGATCGACGCTGTGAAGTTCGTCGGCTGGTTGAACTATGTCGATGCGCTCAAAGACAAAGACTTTTTGAACGCGGCAGGCAATACCTTGCTCATCACATTCATCACTGTGCCGGGTGCCTTGCTCGTGGGCCTTGGCTTGGCCATGCTCGCCAACCTGCCCTTCAAACGGCGCTGGCCTGTGCGGCTGGCATTGCTGCTGCCCTGGGCCTTGCCCCTCTCCTTTGTCGGGCTCATCTTTGCCTGGTTTTTCCACACGGAGTACGGTGTCGTGAACGATGTGCTGCGCCGTTTTGGCGCGGCTGAGACCACCATGTGGCTGCTGTCACCGAGCTACGCTTTTGCCGCCATCTGCGCTGCCATCGTCTGGAAGACTTCGTCCTTCATGGCGCTCATCCTGCTTGCGGGCTTGCAGATGATTCCGCGCTCGCTATATGAAGCCGCAGAGGTCGACGGCGCATCCAGATGGCAGCAGTTTTGCCAAGTCACGCTGCCCATGCTGATGCCTTCCATCGTGGTGGCCTTGATCTTTCGCACCATCACTGCGCTGCAAACCTTTGACATCCCCTACACCATGACCAAAGGCGGCCCCGGCAACGCCACTGAAACGTTGGCCATGCTGATCCACAAAACCACCATCGAATACCTGGACATGGGCTACGGTTCAGCCCAAGCGGTGTGCATGTTTGTGCTGGCCATGTGCGTGACGGCGGTGTATCTGAAACGCATTGGTGGAGATCAATGAACTCGCTTTTTGAAGGCCGCAGCCTGCGCTTCATCGCCGCGTGCATGGTTGTGTTCAACGGGTTTTTTCCGGCGGTTTGGATCTTGCTCACGTCGCT
>JAYVRO010000301.1:0-1639 GCA_043776165.1 Rubrivivax sp.
CCACCGGCCAACATGCGGTAGCTGCGCGCGGGCGTTTTGCTGGCTTTGGCCGAGAAGGCTTCGATCTCGAAGACGTGGTCCAACGAGGCGTGTCCCACGCACACCACGCGCACCGGGCGGCCCAGTGCAGCGATGTGCAAATCGTTGCCTGTGCGGACCATGGCACGGCGCTCGGGTTTGTGATGGGCCACAACGGCAGGCTGCTGGCGCGCCTATTCGGCCTGGATCTTGGCGCTGGTGATCACTTTGGCCCAACGTTCGACCTCACTCGCAGCAAAGGGCGCAAAGTCTTTGGGCCTTCGGAAGTCAATGCGAAAGCCTTGCGTTTTGGCGCGTTCTTCCATCTCCGGGCTGGCCATGATGCGGCCCACTTCTCCGGCGAGTTTGTTCACGAGCGCGTCAGGCGTGGCCGCGGCCACCATCATGGCGGTCCAGTTTTCTACAGCCAAGCTACCCACACCCGCTTCGGCGGTGGTGGGCACGTCGGGCGCTTGGGGATGGCGCGCCGTGCTCGCCAGCGCCAACGCGCGCAGCTTGCCACTTTTCACGTGCGCGATGCTCTCAGGGAAGTTGCTGAAAATCACATCCAACTGGCCACCGATCAAGTCCACCAAACTGGGCGCACCGCCTTTGTAGGGCACGTGTTGAATGTTGGTTTTTTGACTCTCATTGAAAAGCGCCAGCACGAGGTGCGGTACTGAGCCGTTGCCGCTGGAGCCCGCGTTCAAGGGCCGCGTCTTGGCTGCGGCGAGCAAGTCTTTCATGTCCTTGATGGGGCTCGTTGCGGGCACCACGATGAGCACCGGGCTGCCCGCCAACAGCGCCACGGGTTTGAGGTCCCTCTGAAAATCGTAGGGCGCGCGGCCCTTGAAGAGCGTGGCGTTCACCGTGTGCGTCATGGTGATGGCCAAGAGTGTTTGACCGTCAGGTGGGGCCTTGGCTACAGCGTCGGCACCGACCATGGCGGCACCGCCGGGCTTGTTGTCCACCACGACGTTGACCTTCCAGCGTTCGCCGAGTTGTTGCGCCACCAAACGCGCCATCACGTCGGTCAGGCCACCGGGCGGGAAGGGCACCACGTAGCGGATGGTGGCGCCGGGCTTGGGGTAGTCCGATTGCGCCGACACAACGGGCGCAGCCAGCAGCGTGAGACCAGCCACCGCCAAAAATAGCCAACGACTCATGGAGATTCCTTGTCAAGCCGCCCAAGCTGCCAGCAAGCTGTCGGACACGTTGAGCCCGTCCATTTCGGCTTTGCGGCGCAGGGCTTCGCGGCGGGCTCCGGGCAAGCGTACACCGTCGTCTTTGAGCATCTCCGTGATCAGCACTTCAACGCGGTCGAGGTAGGCGTGGTTACCCGCCAAAGCACCGGGGTCGATGACGATGAAAGCCTGGCCGATGCGGGGCTGGTTGCCGGCGTCTACAAAAAAGCTGCTGGCCTCAAAACCAAACTGCGAGCCGATGAGTGCGGTGACCAGCAACTCCACCATCAAGGCCAGCATGGCGCCTTTGGGGCTGGTGGCTGCGCCCACAGGCAGCATCGAGCCGGTCAAACCAGCACGGGGGTCGGTGGTGGGTTCACCTTGTTCGTCAAGTGCCCAGCCCAGGGGGATCGATCGGCCTTCTTTGGCGGCGACCA
>JAYVRO010000302.1:0-1637 GCA_043776165.1 Rubrivivax sp.
ACCCACGCACAAACGCAGCCCGAACATTCGCCGGTCACCCAGGCCTTTGGTAGCCTGGTCCCCGCCCACCTGGGCCTGGACCCAGAGGTTCGCCACCGCAGCGTCGCGGCATTGAACCGCTTGCTGGCCCACACCAGTGCGCTGCGCGACCTGTACAAAAAGTCGCACTGGCAAACATCGGGCGCCACGTTTTATGAACTGCACCTGATGTTCGACAAGCACCATGAAGAGCAAGAAGCGCTGATGGACGCCATCGCCGAACGGGTGCAAACCCTGGGCGGCGTGGCGATGGCGCTGGCCCAAGACATCGCCGAAGAGACGCGGCTCGCGCGGGCGCCGCGCGGCGTGGAATCGGCGCGCAACCAACTGCGGCGGCTTGTGGATGCGCATGAGTTCATCCTGATTGAGGCGCGCCCGCTGTCGCGCGAGGCGGCGAGTGCCGGCGATGACGGTACCAACGATTTGGTCGTCAGCCAGCTGGTGCGAACCAACGAACAGCAAAGCTGGTTTGTGTGGCGCCACCTGGTGGCGCACAAAGACGGCTCGTGAATACGGGTGAGGCCAATCGCGTTGACCGCGCCTCCCGTCCAGGCGCTTCAAGGTGAATTCAGGCCGCCAAAGCACGCAACTCGTTCGAGCGCATTGGCGGGCGCCGGCTGTGCATGGCAGCATCGCGCCGGTGCAAGGGCGTGACCACTGGGTGGGCGCCCATGCCAGCGCCATCCAGCACAACCAGCCCGCGCTGGTTGGCGATGACCACCGCTTCCGTTCGGTTGCCCGCGTTCAGTTTGTCCATCACCGATTTCATGTGCGACGCCACCGTGCTGGGCTCTACCCGCAGCCGCGCGGCGATGGCCTTGGTGGCGCAGCCTTGCGCGGCCAGACCCAGCACTTCGGTCTCACGCGGCGTGAGTGGGTCGCCCAGCAGATCTTCGAGCAGCATGCGCGCCAGCGGCTCGCTGACATGGCGCATGCCCAGGTGCACCGTGCGCACCGCGTCAATCACCTCAGCCGCCGTGCTGGCGGCAGCGATGTAGCCGGCCACACCACGGTGCATGGCGGCGCGAACGTCAGCCTGCGTGGCGCGGTGGGTAACGATGACGGTGCGCGGCCACACGCGCCGGGCCGGCGCTTGCGTACCACGCCAGGCATCGGCGAGCAGCAGGCCCAGGCGGTAGTCGGTGACCAGCACATCGGCCGCTTGATCGGCGATCCAAGCTGGCAAATCGCTTTCGTGGAGGCCGGCCAGGCACGGCAGCAAGACGTCGATATCGGCATGGCGCGACAGCGACGTGGCGAGTCCCGCGTCGATCAGGTGTTCACCGTGCATCACGATGACATTGATGGTGGGCCGGTTGCTCATGGCGTTCTCCAAATGGTGGCTGGGCTGCAAAGACCGCGCCGGACCTTGCGGCGTGATGGAGACCATAGGAGCCCGACCCTGCGATGTCTCGGAGGTGGCGTGACTTGTTCTGATGAAACCTGAAATGCGCCGTGCGCGCGGCCTGCGACCGGGCTCACAGGCGAAGTAGCCACCCCACCCTGCAACCAAAGAGAGATGTTGCAAAAGGTGACCCTGCCCACACTGAAAGCCCCCACAACCATGGAGTGAACCCCATGAAATTCGACCGCCCTGC
>JAYVRO010000303.1:0-5200 GCA_043776165.1 Rubrivivax sp.
GTTCGGCCTCAACACCGGCCAGCTCGATGGTGTTCTCGGCGCGCATGGTCACGTCGCTCATGTCGGGCGTCAAGCCAGCGGCTTCGAGCGCGGTCTTCACGGCTTCAAAGTCGGATGCGGCACACAGCACTTCAATCGAGCCGTCGTCTCCCGTCACCACGTCGTCGGCGCCAGCCTCGAGCGCCACTTCCATGACTTTGTCTTCGTTCGTGCCCGGTGCAAAAACAAGTTGCCCACAGTGTTTGAACTGAAAAGCCACCGAGCCTTCGGTGCCCATGTTGCCGCCGTATTTGCTGAAGGCATGACGCACTTCGGCCACGGTACGCACGCGGTTGTCGGTCATGCAGTCGACGATGATGGCCGCGCCGCCAATGCCGTAGCCCTCATAGCGAATTTCTTCATAGCTCAGGCCTTCCAGCGTTCCCGAGGCTTTGTCGACGTTGTATTTGATGCGGTCGGCCGGCATGTTCACGGCCTTGGCTTTGTCGATGGCCAAACGAAGGCGCGGGTTCATCGCCACGTCACCACCGCCTTGGCGCGCGGCGACGGTGATTTCACGGATCACGCGGGTCCAGACTTTGCCGCGCTTTTCGTCCTGGCGGCCTTTTCGGTGCTGGATGTTGGCCCATTTGGAATGTCCAGCCATGGGGGGTCTTGGTCAGTGGTCGAGGGGTGGCGATTCTATCGGGCGAGGTTTGCCTGCAGCGCGCCATACACCTCGCCCGACACCTCGCCAAACCGCTCGCCCATGCAGCGCCGCGTCATTGCCCTTTGAACGTGGGCTTGCGCTTGTCCAAAAACGCCTTCGCCCCTTCAGCCAAATCACCGTTGGTGATGGCCAACACCTGGTTGCGGTCTTCCATGGCGACCACGCTTTCCAGGCTACTGCCATCCACTGCTGCCCAAAAGGCTTCTTTGGTCAGGCGCAGGCCCAGCGGCGCGGTAGCCAACATGTCCTGGGCCAGCGCTTCGCCCGCAGCTTCCAATTCGGCCAACGGCACGACCTCACTCACCAAGCCCACACGCAAAGCGCGCTGCGCGTCGATGAAGCGCCCGGTGTAGAGCAACTCTGCCGCCACCGAGGTGCCCACCAAGCGCGGCAAGTGATAACTCGCGCCCATTTCGCAGCCGCTCAGTCCCATTTTGATGAAAGCGCTGTTCATGCGCGCGTCGTCAGCCGCGATGCGCACATCACAGCCCAGCGCAATCGAAAACCCACCGCCGACAGCCGCCCCGTGAATGAGCCCTATGACGGGCTGCGGGCAGCGCCGCATGCGCATCACCAGGCCGCTGAAACGGCGCTGGCTTTGCATCAATGCATCGGTGTCGGGCTTGTCAAATTGGCCCGCTTCTTTGATGTCAAGTCCAGCGCAAAACGCGCGCCCGGCGCCGCGCAGCAGCACCACACGCACCGCCGTGTTGCTCAGCAGACTGTCGAAATAGTGATTCAGCTCGGCGAGCGACGCTTGTGTCAGGGCATTCAAGCGCTCAGGTCGATTGAGCGTGACCCAATCGGCTGCGCCGCGACGGTCGATGAGCAGGTGTTGGTAGTTCATGTGAAACCCAGGTTGCAAGTGGCGCCATCTTGCCTGACGCCACGGCCTGGGCCGCCACTGCCTACGCCGTCACAACCGATTGCGAACTCGGCGGCAGCGCCAACCCATGGCGCACAGGCCCAGCGCAGCCAAGACCATCGAGCCCGGCTCTGCCACGCGGGCCGGCGCGGCCACGGGCTCGGCATAGAGAAAATCGTCCATCGCCACAAGATCCTCGTTGGGGCCGCCTTGACCGCCGTTGGCAGCGACGTTGCCGAGCCCCGAAGTGATGCGCACACGACCAATTTTTTCGCCGCTTGCGGCCACCGCGCCAACAAAACTCAAGCCATGGTTACCCGAGACCAAGGCGCTGTGCGTGTAGATGAGCAGGTTGTCGAGATCAAAAAATTCAAGCTTGGTCTGGTCCGCCACTTCAACGTCGGTGAAGATCAGGCCAAAAGCGCTGGTGCTGGCCTGTGTGGCGGTGCCGGGCACAAAAAACGAAACATCAGTGATGTTGCTGTTGATGGCGGTGAACAAACGCTGCGCACTGAAGGTTTGAAAATTGTCCGGAAAACCAAACAAGATGGGCGTGAACTGGCCAGCATTGGCGCTGACCCGGAAGCCCGTGCCCGGGGTGCTGAAAACAGCCCCACGCGGTGAGTTGCTGTTGAAAAAATTGGCTGGCAAGGCGTTGGGATCGGCGAAAGTGTCTGGCACACCGTCCCAGTTGATTTCACGGCGCACACCGCCAAAAGAGCCATTGGCGCCCGCCGCTGCACCACCACCTATAGCGACACGAAAAGCATCCCGCGCGGCTGTGGGGACCGCCGGAACGATGCCCGTCCCTTCGAAGGTGACAAAACCAGCTTGGCTGGGGGCTGCGCTGAGCGCCAAGAGCAAGGCGCCAAGCGCCATGCGCCAGCAAGATGAGATGGGCGCGGCCAGCATGTTCGACGGGTAGCTTTTTTGTCTCATGAATCACTCCTGAAAAAGGCCAACGAAGCCCGGCGGGCAAGGGGGCGAAGCATGGACCCAGCCAAAGATACCCGCAACAGGCGTCGTGACTGTCGGCGCTTGCACCCCTGATTTCGGGGGCTCGAAAACCCTGATGAACTGGTGATTCGCAGCATCGAGTGGCTAGCGGCAGAGGTCAGCCCCTAGACTCCCGCCACACTGCCCCGCCCAGCCCAGAGAAACCACATGTCCGATCCCATCCTAGTTGCTCAGCATGGCCCCGTGTCATGTGAATTGTTGCCCGCGCTGGCCAACCGCCACGGCCTCATCACCGGGGCCACCGGCACGGGCAAGACCATCACTTTGCAAACGCTGGCCGAAAACTTCAGCGCGCGGGGTGTGCCGGTCTTCATGGCCGATGTGAAGGGCGACCTCACCGGCATCACCCAAGCTGGAACCTTGAGCCCCAAGCTCGCGGCTCTACTGAAGGAACGCGGCCTTGAGGCACCGGTGCCCCAAGCCTGCCCAGCCACGCTGTGGGACGTGTTTGGTGAACAGGGCCACCCCGTGCGGGCCACCGTCACCGACATGGGCCCCTTGCTCTTGTCACGCATGCTGGCCTTGAACGAAACGCAGGCCGGTGTGCTGAGCCTTGTTTTCAAGATCGCCGACGACAACGGGATGGCCATTTTGGACATGAAAGACCTGCGCGCGATGTTGCAGTTTGTCGGCGACAACGCGAGCAACTTCACCACTGAGTACGGCAACGTCAGCGCCGCCAGTGTGGGCGCCATCCAGCGCGGTTTGTTGCAGATCGACGAGCAAGGTGGCAGCCATTTTTTTGGCGAGCCCATGCTCAACATCGACGATTTCATGCAAACCGTTGACGGTCGCGGTGTCGTCAACATCCTGAGCGCCGACAAGCTGATGAACGCGCCGCGCCTGTACGCCACGTTTTTGTTGTGGATGCTGTCGGAACTCTTCGAGGCGCTGCCTGAAGTGGGCGATCTGGAGCAACCCAAACTGGTGTTCTTTTTTGATGAAGCTCACCTGCTCTTCAAAGACGCCCCCAGCGCTTTGATCGAACGCATTGAATTGGTGGTGCGCCTGGTGCGCAGCAAGGGTGTGGGCGTGTACTTTGTGACGCAAAACCCGCTGGACGTGCCCGACACGGTGTTGGCGCAGCTGGGCAACCGTGTGCAACACGCGCTACGCGCCTTCACGCCGCGTGACCAAAAGGCCGTGAAGGCAGCCGCCGACACCATGCGCGCCAACCCCACCATCGGCGACATGGCCACGGCCATTACCGAGCTGGCCGTGGGCGAAGCACTGGTGAGTTTTTTGGACAGCAAAGGCCGCCCCAGCGTCACCGAGCGCGTGTTTGTGCTGCCCCCAGGCAGCCAAATCGGCCCCATCACACCTGAGCAGCGCAAAGCGCTGATCTCGGGCTCCTTGGTGGCGGGTGTGTATGAAAAAACGGTGGACCGTGACTCGGCTTACGAAAAACTCAAAGGGCGGGCTGCGGGTGCAGGTTCGGGTGCTGCATCAGCGCCCGTATCAACACTGCCAGGTCAAACAACGTCAAATGTTAACGAACCAACGGTTGTTGGCGCCTCCACTGACACCGGTGGTGGCCTGATGGGTGGCCTCAAAAGCGTGCTCTTTGGCACCACGGGCCCACGCGGTGGAAAAAACGAAGGATTGGTGGAAGCGGCTGCACGTTCGGCCGTGCGCAGCATCGGCTCCAGCGTGGGGCGCGAGATCATTCGTGGTGTGCTGGGCTCCTTGCTCGGCGGTTCAAGGAGACGTTGACATGGTGTTCATCAAATGGGCGGCGATCACGCTGCTGGTCTTGGGTTTGCTGCTGCTGATTGCGGGCCAATTGGGCATGCTCACGGGCAAGGCGCCGAAGGACAAGGGTGTGAGAGAGGGCAAGTTAAATCGACCGTCCAAAACGCCCAACAGTGTGAGCAGCCAAGCCGATTTGTGGCCCGACCACCCCCAGCGCGAATACGCGCGGATTGCGCCTTTTGCCTTGCGTGGTGATGGCCCGGCCACCATTACCCAGATCAAGGCCCTGGTAGAGACCTGGCCGCGCGCCACGTTGGTTGAGGCCCGCGCCGACTATCTTCATGTGCAGTTCGGCACGGCGCTCTTGAAGTTCACCGACGATGCGGAATTTTGGTTTGACCCGGCCGCCGGCGTGGTGCAGGTGCGTTCAGCCTCGCGCCTGGGGCGAAAGGACTTCGACGTTAACCGCCAACGCATCGAAGCGCTGCGCGCCAAGCTCAGCGCGGGCTGAAGCAAGCCGAACTTCGGCTTTCAGCGCACGCCCACGTCACTTCACGACGCCGTCCGGCGTTTCGTCGCTGCGGGCTCGGTGACGACAGCAAGATCGATCACAGTGCGTCCAAGCCGCCAATAAAAGCGGCCAAGGACACGCACCATGTTGATCGACATCATCCGTTTCACACCGCTCTGGGTTTGGGCTTTGCTCGCCGGATTGCTGCTCTTGGGTTGGCAACAAAGCAGGCCGCGCAACGTGTCACGTCTTCAGCTGGCGCTGTTGCCGCTGATCATGCTGGCGCTGGGTTTGTCGTCGGTGATGGCCGGTTTTGCCCGCGTGCCAGCGTCATTGGTTGCATGGCTGTCATGTAGCGGCTTGGCTTGGCTTGCCGCGCAGCGTTGGCTGACTCCGGCGGAGGCGC
>JAYVRO010000304.1:0-1629 GCA_043776165.1 Rubrivivax sp.
CACCAGTTGCTGCACCAGGGCTTCAATCAAATCTTGCAATACGAAGACGCATCCGCCATGAGCCAGTCAGTGGAGATGCGCTCGCCTTTTGTTGACTACCGTGTCATGCAATGGGCCATCAACTTGCCCATGTCGCAGCGCTTTTCACAAGGCATCACCAAGCGTGTTTTGCGCCAGGCCTTTGCACAGCGTTTGCCAGGTGCAATCGTCAATGATCACCAGAAGATCGGCTTTGCAACGCCCTTTGACGAATGGCGCGCCACACCCGCGTTCAAGGCCTTTGTGGCCGAGTTGGTGGCCTCGCCGCAGTTCCTGAATCGCACCATTTGGGATGGCAAGAAACTCGCTCAGGCGCTCACCGGCCAACGTGCGGTGCCACGCGATTTTCCGCATTGGCGTTTCATCAATGCTGAGCTGTGGTTGCGGGAGTTTGAGATCTCGAATGCCTAGACATGCCTAGCCAACTTGTGATCGTCCAACGCCGTTTGACGCACTACCGCGTGCCGTTTTTCGAGGCACTGCGCCAGGCGCTGCGCGAGGCTGACTTCGAGTTGACTCTGGTGGTGGGTGAACCCACGGCGACCGAGCGCTTCAAGCAAGACGGCGGCCAGCTCGACTGGGCCCAGCAGGTGTCCTGCCACTACGCATGGGGTGGGCGCCTGTGCTGGCAAAGCCTGGGCAAGGTGCTGGTGGGCGCCGACTTTGTTGTCATCGCGCAAGAAAACGGCCTGCTGCACAACCTGCCCTTGTTGTTGGCGCCGCAAGCGTTTCGCGTCGGTTTGTGGGGCCATGGGCGGCACTGGCAAGCGGCGCCACGCGGTCAGGGAAGTTCAGCGGCGCGACGGTCCGAGCAGGGTCTCAAGCAATCGCTCAAGCATCGGCTCAAGCATCGGCTCAAGCACGTATTCAAGCGCTACCTCACGCGTCAGGCCGATTGGTGGTTTGCCTATACCAGATTAACGTTCGAGGTGATGCAACGTGATGTGCCCGCCCAGCGCATCACGGTGTTGAACAACGCCGTCGATCAAGCGCCGCTCATCGCCGCGCTGGCGGTGGCACGCGCGCTGCCGCGCGGCGCCTTGCGCCAGCAACTCGGCCTGGGCGCTGGGCCTGTGATGCTCTACCTGGGTTCCTGGCACGCTGATAAACGGCTTGATGTGCTGCTCGACGCCGCGCTGCAAGTGCGCGCTCTTGTGCCCACGGTGCAACTGGTCATTGCCGGTGACGGCCCACTCGCGCCGTGGTTGCGTGAGCGTTGCGCCGCTTTGCCCTGGGTGCATTTGCCCGGTGTGGTGTTGCACGACGCCAAGGCGCGCTGGCTGGCCGCTGCCGACTTGATGCTCAACCCCGGTGTTGTGGGCCTGGTCGTGCTCGACGCTTTTGCAGCCGCTTTGCCCTTGGTGGTGGGTGCAAACACCGGGCATCCACCCGAGAGCGCTTATTTAGAACTCGACGTCAATTGCCTGATGACGGAGTGCAGCGCAAGCGCGGTGGCCAGGGGCGCAGTGCAGCTGCTGCAAGACACCACACTGGCTGCGCGCTTGCGCGGTGGCTGCGCTGCGTCAGCCCAGCGCTACACGCTGCAAGCCATGGTCACGAACTTTGTTGACGGCATGCTGCGCTGGCGCA
>JAYVRO010000305.1:0-5167 GCA_043776165.1 Rubrivivax sp.
CGAGTTCGCGACGGAGCCCTTGGCGCGCCAAACGAATGCGCCAGCGTACCGGGTCCAGTGCGTCCACCAAGTCTTGCTCCAGTGGCAGCGGTTCGCCACTGATTTGCGCTGCCAACAGGGCGCCGGCCAATGGCGCCAAGGTAACGCCACGGCCACCAAAAGCCGTGGTCACAAAGAGGCCTGGACAGCGTAGCGCCAGGCGCGCTTGGTCAAGTCGATGGTTGGTGGGATGGGTGCCCAGCAAAGCCGGCACAGGGCCCACGATGGGCAACCGGTCGGGTGTGTGGGTTCGCCATGCCACGCGACCTTGCCAAAGTTGGATGTCCTCAGGCGCAACCAAACCCGTCAAACGACGCAAGCGCGCGAAGTTGCTGCGGTGGTCGTCCATGCGCAATTGCGCAGTGTCGTCATCGAGCTGCGAACTGGCGCCACACAGCACGCCGCCGCAGGCCAAGGGCACGGCGTAGCCATCACCGGCCACAGGAAGCACCAAGGCACTGGGCATGCCCTTTGTGCCCCTCGTGCCCTGCCAAGCGCTGATTTGGCCGCGCAAGTTTTGCAGTGGCCAGGGCTGCAAGCCCAAGGGCGTGATGAGCGAGGAGTGGCCATCGGCATCGGCCAGCACCAGCACGGGCGCCTCGGTTAACACGTCACCTGAACCACTCAGGGTTTGCCACAGTTCACCATCGTGATGAATGCGCGCCACGGCGGTGTCGGGCCTGAATTGAACGTTCGCACCGGCCAGCAAGTGGCGCACCAACGCAGCGGCGTCCAACCAACCGCCGCCTGGGTAAAACCAGGCCGGGTGTTGCAGTGCCACACCCGACAAGGCGCAGGCGTCGCGGCTGCTCAGGGCCTGCACGTACTGCGCAGGCAAGCGTTGACAGGCAATGAGTTGGCGCATGAACGTCAAGGCGTCGGGGCTTGACTCAGTGGGCGAATTGAAAGGCGACGCTGGGCGCGAACGGATGCGTGGATCGAGGCGTGGATCGACGCGTGGATTGATACGTAAAAGCCCTGCCGCCTGCCCTGGCACGAGTCCCGCTTGAATGAGCGGGTGAAGTTGGCGCTGAGCGTGCAAGGCCGCTGCGCGGAACAGCCGCGCATGAGGGCCATCGTCCTCATGCACCGTGCCGTGAAACAACGCGGCGGGGTTGCCCGAGGCGCCCTGCGCAGCGCTGGCGTGACGGTCTAACACCGTTACGCTCCAGCCGCGCCGTGCCAGTTCATGCGCGGCCCATGCGCCGGCCAAGCCAGCACCGACGACAACGGCCTGGGATGAGGCAGCGCATTTGCGCGACCTCGCTGAAAGTTGAATCGGGCGCGGAGCAAATCGGGGTGCAAAACGGGCGTGAAGGGTGTGATGCCTCGGGTCTGGGTTGACGTCAAAGCCTGCACTGACGAGATGGGCGGACAAGGGCGCCGTTGACCCAGCAGACACCAAACTGGCGCCAACTGCAGCGCGGCGGGCCAGCGCTTTAACGACGCGGCTGTCAAACATCTCGCGGTTGAATTCGGGAGCAAAGCCGTCAAGAAAAAACGCATCAACACGGGCGTGAATTTGCGGCAACAGGGCGCCGATGTCACCCAGGCCCAGCAACAGGTTGACTTGACCATTGTCAAACCTTAATTGATGCAGATTGGGTGTCAGCGCGGGCCATGACCTCACAAGTTCCGAAGCCTGCGTCTGTTGCCATGCGGGCAAGGCACTGGCCGCGTGGGCACGCGCCAAATCAGCTTGTGTGGGCGGGTTCTGTTCAATGGCGATGTACACCAAGCGCGCGCAGCGCTTCGGGTCACGACGCCAGGCACGCCAAGTCGCCAAAAAATTATGACCCAACGCAAAACCGGTCTCCATGATCACAAAACAAGGGTGTTGCGCCCAGGCCTGGGGCAATTGGTTACCTCGCAAAAACATGCGCCGCGCGCGGGCGATGGCATTTTGGCGTGGCACAAAACGCGGGCCCTGGCCTTTGACCAGCCCCGGCTCTCCGACTGCGAAGTCGATGCGCGCTGCTTCGATGAGGCGGGTTTTCAATTGCTCGCGATCAAAGCCAAATCAACGTGAACTGAGCCAACGCAAAAGTGGCTCACGCACCTCCGTTAAACCACGATAGGCCAGCACGGCCGGGCTCATGGTGGCCAAGGCGTTGTGAACAGCTTGCGCCCGCTGGTGGTTGTGCAAGCCGCTGCCCAACCGCTGCAGCTGCACGTGGATGGTGAACACCGCCTGGCGCAGCGTCGGCAAGGGCAGGAAAGCTTGATGTTCGGTTCGCCAATAGGCGCTGTCAGCCAATGTGTCGAGATCGATGCCCGACCAACGCTCAATCGCCACGCGCTGCGGGTGTGCGTGCAGGTGGGGGTGTGGTGTGATGGTCCAGACAAAACGCTCCCAGCGTTCATCGCGCGAGACGATGTTCATCAAGGCACTTGCGGCGTGAAGCAGCATTTTGTTATCGGCCACGGGGGCGTGAATGGCCGTGAAGTGACGACCGACTTTTTCTTCTGGCGCCCAGAACGAAGGCAAGGCCACGGCCATGAATGGCACGTGACCCGAAGCAGCGTCGATCACAGCGAAGTCTTCTTCGAAAGCCAGACTCATGAGCCCCGGCAAACGCCACTGGGGTGCAAGCCTTTGTAGGCAGTGCAACAGCTCATTGCCCGTGCCAAAGCTGCCTGGCGACAGTTGTTTGACATTGCCACCGACAACGGCCAATCCCAGCTTCAGCGCGTGGGCTTGGCGACCGTTCCAACACCATGAGCCAGGGTGCTCATATGCCGCATGCTGGGCCAACGCATGCAGGGCAGGAATTGCGTCAAAGTGCGCTTCGCACAGCAACGCTTGCTCGGCAAAGGCCCACAACACGGCCAACTTCTCGCGCTGGCGCGCCGAGCCGGGTTCCAGCGGTGTGAGCAACGCTCCATCAGCGCCCAAAAGCCGCAGCCCGGGTTGCATCCGAAAGGGCGTGGTGACAGCGGCATCGAAGTCAAACGGCATGGTGCGAATGATGACGGCGAAAGTGGCCTGCGAGGGCCTTGCACAAAGAACAAAGGCACCCGCAGGTGCCTTGTGAACTTGTGCCGACGAAAGCTCTGAATCAGATCAAACGCGCTTGCGGTACTCGTGTGTGCGGGTGTCGATTTCGATCTTGTCGCCCGTCTCAACAAACAGCGGCACCGCAATGACAAAACCCGTTGCTGTTTGCGCTGGCTTCATGACTTTGCCCGACGTGTCGCCCTTGACGGCAGGTTCGGTGGTTACTTCACGCACCACGCTGGTGGGCAGCTCCACCGAGATGGCTTTGCCGTCATAGAACACGACTTCAACGGTCATGTTGTCTTCAAGATAATTGATGGCGTCGCCCATGTTCTCGGCTTCGACTTCGAACTGGTTGTATTCGGCGTCCATGAACACATACATCGGGTCGGCAAAATAGGTGTACGTGCAGTCCTTTTTGTCCAAGATGATCTGGTCCATCTTGTCGTCGGCCTTGAACACCGTTTCTGCGCCCGAGTTGTTGAGCAGGCTCTTCATCTTGATGCGCACGGTAGCGGCGCCGCGACCACCTCGGCTGTATTCGGTTTTGAGCACGACCATGGGGTCTTTGCCCTGCATGATGACGTTGCCGGCGCGGATTTCTTGAGCGAGTTTCATGGCTTGGTTCCGTGGGTCGGGCGTGGTGGTTTTGCGTGGTGATAGAACGTGGGTCTTGAACCTCTGGCAGGTGACAACCACGGCCCGGGACATGCGCACTGCGCAAAGCCCGCAATTCTAGCAGCGGGCTTTTCCTTGCGCGAACGCCATGAGCTGACTGGTCAAGTCATCTTGGGCCATCAATCTGTCGCGCCAATGGGCACATGCGGCTCGCCAGTGGCTGATGTCGGGCAGCGACATGGGCCCCGCGCGCAGGCCATTCCAGGTGCGCATCAATGCCGCGAGTTGTGGCACCTCATCGGCGCCAAAGCTCGCCAAGAAGGCGTCGAGCTTGGCGACGTGTGCGCCACCTCGTTGCGGGTAGATGTTCCAGACAAACGGCGCACCGGCCCACATTGCGCGCACAAAGGAGTCTTCGCCGCGCACAAAGTTGACATCGCAAGCCCACAGCAAATGGTCGAACTCGGCCTGTTCGAGCCAGGGCAGGGCCGCCGTGCGGACGGGGTGGGCGGCGGTGGCTGTTGGGTTGACCCAGGAAAGGTCTTGGGCCGAATCAGGCGTCAGCAAGACCAGCGTGGGCTGGTCTGACAGCGCGTGCAAGAGTGTCTCCACCGGCGCGTCCGGGTAACAAAAAACACTCACCAAGCGCTCATCAGCGCGCCTGGAAATGCCTTGCCCGCGCAGCCACGCGTGGCCGTCAAAAGCAAATCGCCGCACCATCAAGTCGCTTTCACGCAAGAGCCCGCCCGTGGCTGCCGTGAAGCCGGGATAAAAGAACCATTTGTTCAAGCCCAAGCCCGCACCGCTGAGCTGGGGCGACAACAGGCCGTGCGACCGTTCGACATAGGTCTCAGCGCTGAGGTACTCCAAGTTGATCCACACCGGTGCAGTCGGCGTTCGCGCCATGCCTTGCACAAAGGCTGGCGGCGGGTCGCAGCCAAAGGCTTCGATGACCACGTCACCAGGGGGTGTGTCGACGGTGGCTCGGTGCCATTCAAGGACCTCGACACCCGATGCGCCGCACGGCGCCATCCACGTCAATGCGCAGGCATCGTCCAGCCACAAATGGACACGCTCACCCCGTTGAGCCAAGTTGCAAGCGAGTCGCCAACAAACGCCGACGTCCCCCAGGTTGTCAATGACGCGGCAAAACACGTTCCAGAGCATGCGGGCATTATCGAAGGCGGCAAAATGCGCCGCAATGAGTGATAGCGCCGACCCACCCGCCCAAGAGCCTTCAAGCGACCTTGCAACTGAAGGCGCTGGGAAACCCGAATTGGCGCTTGAAGTGGCGCCTGAATTGGCAACTGAGTTGCCAATTGAGTTGGCCAAAGAACTTGCCCGTGAGCAATTGCTCGCGGAAGTGACCAGGCTGCCCGCTTTGCCTGGCGTCTACCGCTATTTTGACGAGCAAGGTGATGTGCTCTACGTGGGCAAGGCCAAGCACCTCAAGCGCCGCGTGTCGAGCTATTTTCAAAAAGATCACACGGGTACACGCATCGGGCAAATGGT
>JAYVRO010000306.1:0-5158 GCA_043776165.1 Rubrivivax sp.
CGGCAGAGATCGTGCGGGCAGGCATTGAGGCCACGCCGCGCGGGCAAATTGAAGCGGGCTTAAGTCTTGCGTTAACGCGAGGCCAAGTGTTTATGCGCGTTGTGCTACCGCCCTCGCTGTCGCGCGTGTGGCCTGCGATGGTGAGCCAGATCATCATCGTCATGCTGGGTTCGGCCGTGTGCGGGCAGATCGCTACGCAAGAGCTGTCGTACTACGCCAACCTCATCCAAAGTCGCAACTTCCGCGCGTTTGAGGCCTACATCGTGGCCACGTTGATTTATTTGGCCTTGGCCATCGCGCTGCGCCAGTTGTTGCGTTGGGCCGGGCCGCGCTTTTTGTTCGGGCGTTGACGATGAAATGCGAAGCGAAGGTTTGGCGCCATGGTTGACTTCACCCATTGGGACATCCTGCGCAACCTGTTGCTGGCAGCGCGCTGGACGGTGGCGCTCTCGCTCATGGCTTTCATCGGCGGTGGCTTGGTGGCGTTGGCCTTGCTTGTGGCGCGCATTGCCAAGCTGCCTGGGGCCGAGCGCGGCGTGGCGGCCTATGTGCAGTTGTTTCAAGGCACGCCCTTGCTGATGCAGCTCTTTTTGTCGTACTTTGGTTTGGCATTGGCCGGTATTAACGTTTCAGCTTGGTTGGCCGCAGCCTTCGCACTCACGCTTTACACCAGTGCTTTTTTGACCGAGATTTGGCGCGGCTGTGTGAACGCCATTGCCAAGGGCCAGTGGGAAGCGTCAGCCAGTCTGGCCTTGAGCTTGCGTGAACAACTGCGTTGGGTGATTGGTCCGCAAGCGCTGCGCATTGCGTTGCCGCCCACGGTGGGGTTTTTGGTGCAGGTCATCAAGGGTACGGCGCTGGCTTCGGTGATTGGTTTCATCGAGCTCACCAAGGCGGGCAGCATGATCACCAACGCTACTTTTCGGCCGTTCACCGTTTACGCCTTTGTGGCGCTGCTGTACTTCTTGCTGTGCTGGCCCATCTCAGCTTGGAGCCGCAAGCTGGAACGTCAAATGAACCGTGGCCGCTGACAACTTGATCCCCACCATGAACGACACCCTCATCCACATCAGCGGCCTGCGCAAGAGTTTTGGCGCGAACGAGGTGCTCAAAGGCATTGACCTGGCCGTGCAACGCGGCGAGGTCATCGCCATCATCGGCAAGAGCGGGTCGGGCAAGAGCACGCTGCTGCGCTGTATCAATGGGCTGGAGGAGTTTCAACACGGCACGCTCACGGTGGATGGCCAGGCCATCCAGGTGCACAACGCGCAGGCCATGCGCGCTTTGCGCCAGCGCGTGGGCATGATCTTTCAAAGCTTCAATCTGTTTCCGCACCTCAGCGTGGGACGCAACATCATGCTGGCGCCGGGTTTGGTCAAAGGCAGCCAAGGGCCACAGGCTGAAGCCCACGCACGTGAATTGTTAACTCGCGTGGGGCTGAGCGAAAAGTTTGATGCCTGGCCCGATGAGCTTTCTGGCGGGCAGCAGCAACGGGTGGCCATCGCACGTGCCCTGGCCATGGGGCCGGGAGTGCTGCTGTGCGACGAGATCACTTCGGCGCTGGACCCCGAGCTGGTGGGCGAGGTGCTGCGTGTGGTGGAGCAATTGGCCACCGAGGGCATGACGCTCTTGATGGTCACGCATGAGATGCAATTTGCGCGCAAAGTGGCCAGCCGCGTGGTCTTCATGCACAACGGTTGCATCCACGAAATGGGGCCACCGAGCACGCTCTTTGCCGACCCGCAGACGGCGGAGTTGAAGCAATTTTTGCGGGCATTGGGCTGATGCACAGTGGTCGTGATCACATCAGAAAATAGGCGATAAAGGGAACAATGGGTAAAAATGCCTCATGTCCCTTATTTCCCAATGTGCGTTATGCTTGCGCCCACGTGGGCCGATAAGCCTGGGAATAGGAGCTTCACGATGTCTGCACTGCTTGCACTGAATCAACTTGGTGACATGCCCCGTACGCCCGCTGCCGATGTCAAAAAGAACGGCTGGCGCGGTTTGATGAAATCCGTCGCCCGTGAGGGCCGCGTGGTGGTCACCAACCACAGCGAGCCCGAGGCCGTGGTCATCTCGATTGCCGAGTACACCGCCATGCAACAAGCCTTGGCTGCTGCGCAAGCCCGCAGTGAACCGGCGCTGGATGCACTGCGCCTGCGATTTGATGAACGTCTGGCTTCATTGCAGACAACCGATGCAGCGCAGCGCTTGCGCGGTGTGATGAAAGGCCCGGCACGTCTGGGCGGCAAGATCAAGGCGGGCGCCAGTTACTGACTGGCGCTCATGCCGCGCCCCGTACTTTTCGTGCTGGCAGGCGTCAACGGCGCCGGCAAGAGCGCCATTGGCGGGCACCTGTTGCTGTCAGCAGGCACGACGTGGTTCAACCCCGACACCTTTGCCCGCGAACTCGTGGCCGAGCTGGGTTACCCGCAGACCGAGGCCAATGGTCTGGCGTGGCAAGAGGGCGTGCGCCGTCTGGACGCTGCGCTGGCCGCGCGCCACAGCCATGCTTTTGAGACCACCTTGGGCGGCAACGCCATGCCCGCCAAGATCAAGGCTGCGGCAGCCACGCACGATGTGCTGATGTGGTACTGCGGTTTGTCGTCACCCGAGCAGCACATCGCGCGCGTCAAGGCCCGTGTCGCGGTTGGTGGGCATGACATCCCCGAGGCCAAGATTCATGAACGTTGGCGTACGTCGCTGCGCAACCTCATCGGTCTGCTGCCCCACTTGGCGCAGTTGCAGGCCTACGACAACAGCCGTGACGTGGCTGTGGGCCACAAATTGCCCGACCCCCTGCTGGTGGCCCAGATGCGCGCTGGGCGCATGCTGTGGCCCCAGCTCAAGGCGCTGGGCGCTACGCCGCATTGGGCCAAGCCGCTCGTGGAAGCCTTGCTGCAACTGCAAGACTTGCGGCGCAAGTAAAAGCAAACAGCGACGTCAATGGCCAAGGCTATTGGTCAATGCCCCAACTCGTGAACCACACGGCTGCTGCCGTGGCCAGCCCATACACCACCATGCCCAGGGCCACCAGCGCGTAGATGGTCCACACAGGTGCGTGCGCTTGCGTCAGCAACCAGCCGCCCACGGCCACCAGTGCCAAACGCACGGTGCCTGCCAACACCGGCCCACCCACCTTGCCCGCGCCCATCGAAGAAAAGTAGAGCACCAGGCCCATGCCAAAGAGGCCATAACAAGGACCCGCCCACAAGAAGTACAGGCTTGCCGAGGCAATGACCTCGGCATCCTGTGTGAACAGACGTGACCACAGTTCAGGCACCAGCGTGACCGCCCCGCCCAGTACCGTGAGCAGCACCAGCCCCATGGTGGCGGCCGTCCAGGCCACACGCCTTGCGCGCGTGACCATGCCCGCACCCACCGCCATGCCCACCATGGGCGACGAGGCCACGCCGATGGCAAAGGCGAGTGGCACCAGCAAAAATTCCAGGCGCGTGCCAATGCCATAACCAGCCAAGGCGTTGGTGCCAAAGTACGCCACCAAACGCGTGAGGATGAGGATCGTCAGCACCGTTTGCAGTGGCGACAAACAAGCCAGCGCCCCCACACGCAAGATGTCGCGCAAGAGCGCGCCTTGCAGCGGTGACTGGCGCAGGTTCAGGCGCACATCCAGCCGCACACGCAGCCGCCCAGAGCGCAGGTAGAAAAACAAAAACAGCGCGCCGCCACCGTAGGCCAGCACCTGCCCCATGGCCACACCGGCCATGCCCCCGCGTGGCAAACCCCACCAACCCAAGCCCAGCGCGCCGCCGATCAACACCTGGGCCACGGCCACGGTCAAGAAAGTGATGGATGGCACTTTCATGTTGCCTGAGCCCCGTATGACCGACGCAAAAGTGCTGGTCAACCACATGCCCACCGAGCCCAGGAACGCCACGTTGGAATAGGCCAGCGCCTGGGTTAACGTTTCACCTTGCCCGCCCAGCAAGGTGTAGATGGCGGGCCCAAAGGCCAGCATGCCCAGTGTTGCCAACACGCCAGCGGCCAAGCCAATCCACAGGGCGTGTACGGCCAGCGCATTGGCGCGATCGGGCTGGCCTGCACCCAGCGCACGGCTGATGGACGACGACACACCGCCGCCCATGGCGCCGTTGGCAAACATGGTCTGCAACATGACCATCGGGAACACCAGGGCCATGCCCGCGAGCGCATGCACGCCAAAGCTGCCCACGTAGGCGGTCTCGGCCATGGTCGACAGCGCAGACGCCACCATGGCCAGCATGTTCGGCAAAGCAAAGCGCGCCAGCGTGGCGGTGATGGGGGCGCTCAACAGGGGGTTGAGCGTGGCGGGGGCGACCATGGTGTTCAGGCGCAGGGCGGCTGTTCAGATGCCTTCGACCAGCACCATCTGCGCTGACGATCCACGCTGGCGCATCGCCTTGTAGGGCGCGTAGGCTTCAGAGGAGTAAAAGGTCTTGAGCATGGCCATGTCGGGAAACTCCAGCACCACCACGCGCTTGGCGGCCCACTCGCCTTCCACGGTTTCCGAGGCGCCGCCGCGAATCAAGTACTTGCCGCCGTGCGAAGCAATGATGGCGGGCACGTGTTTGCGGTATTCCTCGTAGACGCTTGCGTCCGTCACGGTGATGTCGCCGATGAGATAAGCAGCCATGGTGTTGTTCCTTGTCAGGGGTGGAGGATGCGGTTGGGTTGAATGATGTGAAAGGTTAAGCGCGATTGAGCGACCTCAATCGTCGAGAAACCCGCCCTTGAACAGGCTCCAGGCGGTGCCGTCATGCAGGTAAAAACAGCCATCGGCGCAGAAATCTTTGCCAGGGAAAAACTCGCGGTATTCCATGGGCACCAGGCGCGCCAGTTGCGCGTCACTGAGTTCTTCAAGCTGATCGGGTGTGATGGGTTGGCCGACACGCAGACGTTTGGTTTCCATGGGGACGGGTTGAGTTGGGGGACAGAGTTAAGGGACCGATTTTGCCGGGATAGACTGAGCCGCACGTCCTGACAAGAACATGTGCCCAAACCATGTGACCAAAACCAATCATGAGCACAACCCCAACGGATTTTGAAGTCCTGCCGCGCGACTTGTCGGCCTACAAAAAGGGCAACCTTGGCATCGACCACGTGCACCGCTTTGAGTCTGGCCGCCCTGGCCCGCATGTGCTCATCAACGCGCTCA
>JAYVRO010000307.1:0-5150 GCA_043776165.1 Rubrivivax sp.
TGGCTCGCCGGCATGGGCGCATTTGCCAAAGCACAAGCCGAAGGCGGCAAAGTGTTCGAAAAGCTCGTGAAAGAGGGCACCAGCCTGCAACGCAAGACACAAGGCATGGCCGAAGAAAAAATCAGCGAAGTCTCCGGCAAGATGACGGCCATGGCCGACACCGTGACGGCCAAAGCCGGGCAGAACTGGGACAAGCTCGAATCGATTTTCGAAACACGCACCGCTAAGGCCATGAGCAAACTGGGCGTGCCGACCGCAAAAGAAGTGGCGGCGCTTGTGGCCCGCGTTCAAGCGTTGGAAGCCGCAGCTGGCAAGGCCAGCAGATCAGTCGCTAAACCCAGTGTCAAACCCAGTGCAAAACCCAGCGCTGCAAAGCCAGCCGTTGCATCGGCAGCACCGGTCGCACCGGCGGCGCCCGTCAAGAAAACCGCAGCCAAGCGCGTGACGAAGAAGGCTTGACGCTTCTATCAAAGCACAAGTAGGCGTGGCGGCGCCTACTACACTGCCTTTCGAGCTTTTCAAGAGGACAGCATGACCACATCGCCCCCCGCCACTTCGCTGCAACTTCGCTCTCACATCAAAAGCAGCGGCGAGCTCGAGATCTCACTCGCCAGCGTGCCCACCCCAAGCCCTGGCGCGGACCAAGTGCTGGTGCGCATCGAAGCCACGCCCATCAACCCGTCCGATCTGGGTTTGCTTTTTGGCGCTGCCGACATGGCCGCCGCCAAGGCTTCTGGCAGTGGGGCCAGCGCTGTGGTCACCGCCCCCGTCTCGGTGGGTGGCCTCAAGGCCATGGCCGGCCGCACGGACCAAGCCATGCCGGTGGGCAATGAAGGCGCTGGTGTGGTGGTCGCCGCAGGGGCCAGCCCTCAGGCGCAAGCGCTGATGGGCAAAACGGTGGCCATGATCGGCGGCGCCATGTACGCCCAGTACCGCGTCATGCCAGCCGAGCAATGTCTATTGTTAGCCGACGGCACCACGCCGCGTGATGGTGCTTCTTGCTTCGTCAACCCGCTCACCGCGCTGGGCATGGT
Organism: Rubrivivax sp.; assembly: GCA_043776165.1. Taxonomy (GTDB): domain Bacteria; phylum Pseudomonadota; class Gammaproteobacteria; order Burkholderiales; family Burkholderiaceae_C; genus Rubrivivax. Next base: position 1,035 of record JAYVRO010000307.1, read on the forward strand.
TGAAACCATGAAACGCGAGGGCCACAAGGCGCTGGTGCACACCGCAGCCGCCTCCAACCTGGGGCAAATGCTCAACCGCATCTGCACGATGGACGGCGTGGACCTGGTCAACATCGTGCGCAAGCCCGAGCAAGCTGCACTGCTGCGAGCGATGGGTGCCAAATATGTTTGCGACATGAGCACACCCAACTTCATGCCTGAGCTGATCGATGCCTTGGTGGCCACGGGCGCCACCGTCGCTTTCGACGCCACGGGCGGGGGCAAGTTGGGCGGTCAAATACTCGGCGCCATGGAAGCAGCGCTCAACCGCACGACCAAGGAATACAGCCGCTACGGCAGCACCACGCACAAGCAGGTCTATTTGTACGGCGGGCTGGACACCAGCCCGACGGAGTTCAGCCGCAACTTCGGCATGGCCTGGGGCATGGGCGGTTGGCTCTTGTTTCCGTTTTTGGGCAAGATTGGCGCGCAGGCGGCGGGCGCGCTCAAGCAGCGTGTGGCCAATGAACTGAAGACCACTTTCAAGAGCCACTACACGCAAGAGATTTCGCTCACACAAGCGCTGCAACTTGAGGTGATGGCGGCCTACGGCAAACGCGCCACGGGCGAGAAGTACCTCATCAATCCGAGCCTGTGAACCGGAGCTGCTGGCTCAGACGTACTTACTGATACCCAGCAGCTTCTCAGTGGCGGCCACCAGCGCGATGGTGAACAGCACCAAGAGCGTTGACAGCGCGGCGATGCTCGGGTCGTAGCTGGTTTCCATGTAGGCCATCATGTCGATGGGCAAGGTGCTCACGCCTGGGCCAGTGAGGAAGAGCGACACCGGCACCTGGTTGAACGAGGTGATAAAGGCCAGCACAAAAGCCGCCGCCACCCCACCTCGAATGTTGGGCAGCACGACCATGAAAAAGGCTTGCCAGCGCGTCGCACCCAGGGTCACAGCGGCGTCGTCGATGTCCAGGCGCAAGTTCGCCAGACTCGCCCCCACCACCCGCACCGCGTAGGGCACGAGCAAGGTGGTATGACCGATGAGCAAACTCATCGTCACGGGCAAATTCAATGCCAGCACACCATGGTTCAAGAGCGCCAGGCCGACGATGATGCCGGGCACGATGACGGGCAGCGTGAGCGCGGCCCGCACCCACTCCGCGCCCTTGAAGGGGTGGCGCGACAAGGCGTAGGCCACGGGCACGCCCAACAACAAGGCCAACAACGTACTGCCCACGCCGACGATCAAACTGGTGACAAAACTGCGCTGAAAACTGTCGACCGTGAAAACGTGGAAGAGCCACTTGAGCGAATAGCTTTGCGGCGGAAAACGCAGCGTTTCGTCGGCACTGAAACCGGCCACAAACACCACCACAAAGGGCCCCAGCAAAAACACCAGTGCGGCCACCAAAACCGCCATGGCCCCGCGTGAAGTGGTGTTCACCGTCCCACCCTGCGCAAGAGTTGATTGACCACGATCGTGGTGACGAGCAAGAGCACTGCAATGACACTGGCGGCAGCCGGGTCAGATAGAACGTTAACTTTCTGGTAGAGCAAGGTCTCCAACATCAAGACCTGGGGCCCACCCAACAGCGCCGGTGTGATGTAGGCCGTGACACAGCCCGTGAAAACCAGCGTGCCGCCCACGATCAAACCTTCTTGGGTGAGCGGCAACACCACACGCGAGAAAGACTGCCACCGGTTGGCGCCCAGACTTCGCGCGGCGGCCAGTACATCAGGAGGCAAATTCTCCAACGCTGAAACGAGCGAGATCAACATCAAGGGCAGCATGAGTTGCAAGAGGCCGACAAACACAGCGCCTTCAGTGAAAAGCATTGCCACGGGCTCGTCCACCATGCCCGCGCCCTGCAGCGCCGAATTGACAACACCATTGCGCCCGAGCAACACGATCCAGCCGTAAGTGCGGGCAATGGGCGAGACCATCAAAGGCAAGATCACGAGCGCCGTGAGCAGCCCACGCCAGGGTGCTTGCACGCGCACCATGGCCAGCGCGGCGGGATAACAAACGATGGCGCTGATGAGCGTGGCCAACCCGGCAATGCGCAACGTGCGCCAGTAAACATCGCGGTGCAGTGGTTCGGCAAAAAACGCCGTGAAGGGTGACAGGCTCAAGGCGTCGCCGCTGCGAAACGCATCCGACAAGAGCGCCAAGACAGGCGCCACAAAAAGCACCCCGATGAACAGCAGCGCGGGCGACACCAGCCACAGAGCAAAGCGGCCAGAACGAGTAAGCGTTGTCATCGCACGTGCTCAGACGGGCGCTGGGCCAAGCTGCAAACGCCGGCGCCGCCGCGCCCGCAGGGCCCGCACCATCACAGCCACCACGGCCACGTTGAGCAGCAACAGCACGGCGCCCATCCAGCGCGGGCGATGCACCAGCTCAAACACCTCCACGGGCACATAGATCGCGCCACTCACCGCAGCCAACCATTCGGCCCACGCCCGCTCGAAGTACAAACCATAGGCTTCAGCAAATCGCACTGCGGCGTAGACCGCCGCGCCCAGCGCCAACAACATCAGCCGCGAATCTCCCAGGTGGCTGGCAGCTTGCAAAAAAATGCTGGGGTACTTGGACGCCGGATTCAGGTGCGCGTGCTCGACCAGTCGGGTGGCCAACGCCAGAACGTCCTTGTGTACCAAGCTGAGCAATCCTGTGCCGGCCAAGGCCACGATCACGCCTTTCAAGGCCTCAAAGTAGGCCACGAAGCGAATCGGGTTGGTGCGTTGTGTCGTCATCGTGTCAGGGCTGCGACAAAAGCTTCGCGGATCTACTTCGCCGCGATCATGCGGTTCCAGTTCAGTACCCAGCCTGCGCGTTCGCGCACCACCATCTCGGGTTTCATGAAGACCAGTGAATTGATTTGGGCCGCACCAAACGTCAGCGCCTCGGCGGCCTCGGGGTTGGGCTTGGCGCTGCGGATGATGGGTGAGTCGACGAGGTCGTTGGCGAGCGCCGTTTGCACTTCCTTGGACAACCAAAAATCAATCAGCTGCTGCGCCAAGTCGGCGTTTTTGCTGCCCTTGGGAATGGCCAGCACGTTCATCATGCCAAGCTGCCCCTCAGACGGCACCACCCATTTGAGCGGCTTGCCTGTCTTCTTCAAATTGAGCCAGGCAAAACGCCCCACGGGCGCCACCCAGGCTTCGTCTTGTGCAAAGAGCGCCGTCATCTGCGCTGTCTGTGTGTAGAAGGTGACGGCATTGTTTTTGATCTCGGCGAGCTTGCCCATCCCAAGGCTCATGTCAGTGGCCACACCACCCCAAGCGCGATCGGCCATGAATAGCGTGGCCAAGCCCTGGTTGCCGGTGATGTTGGCCAGCAGCAAGTGGCTCTTCAGCTCGGGGCGCCACAGGTCCTTCCAACTATTGATGCTGTTGCTGGGTTTGTCGGTGCGCACCACCAAACCCACCGCGTACACCGTGTAAGCCACCGCTTCACCGTTGCGCAAGGGGTCGCGGCCAAAGTCGTACACATCGGCCAGGTTCTTCAACTTCGTGCTGTCAATCTTGGCCAGCAAGCCTTTGTTCGAGGCCTCAAGCGCCGTGAAATCAGGCATCTGGATGAGGTCAACGCTGGGGTTGTTGCGCCGCGCTTCGAGCTTGGACAACCGCTCGGCCACATTGCCCGTCTCGATCAACAGTTCACATTGGCACTTTGTTTTGAAGGGGTCGTAAACATGCTTTTTCAGCAGGTCGCCGTTCAACCCGTAGGTGCTGAGCACCAAGGTGCGGGTTTGGGCTTGCGCATGGGCCGCGAGCAGCGTGGCAAAGGCCAAGGTCACAGCGCAGGTGATGTGTTTTGTTGATGGCATGGGTGGTCTCGGCAGGTGCTTTTTGCTGGTATCGGGGCGTGATCCGATCATCGCATCGAGGGTGGCGTGTTTTGCTGCAGGGCCTGCTCCACCACCTGCGCTGTGGGCATGCCGCCACGTGCCCCTGCCACAGTGCATGACAGAGCCGCTGCTGCGTTGGCCCGGCGCAGCGCTTGCGGCAAAACCAGACCGGCATCCAAGCCGGCGGCCAATGCACCTACAAACGTGTCGCCTGCGCCGGTGCTGTCCAACACCGCCACGTTGCGGCCTTCCAGCTGCATCAGCTCGCCAT
>JAYVRO010000308.1:0-19269 GCA_043776165.1 Rubrivivax sp.
GCCAAATTGTCGAGCAACAACCCACCCAGGACACTTTGCTCGGCTTCCACCGAATGCGGCGGGATGCGCAAGCGGGCAATGTCCTCATCGCGAGGTGCGCCCGACACGTCTCGGGGTGTGAATATGGCTGACATGCAGCCATGATAGGAGGCGTTTGCGCCCCCGCTTGTGGACAGACCTGGGGAAAATCCGGTATCTTCTGTGGAGAGTTTTCTTCCACCGTTTTGGGCATGTGTGACCAGGTTCCACGGCCGAGATGCCCTGTTTGTGGCCTGATGGCTGAGGTCTTTTCCGGCTCGGTGGACTATGGTGTCAGCGCGCCACCGGTTACATCAGGTCAGCAGGCTGTCGAATTTGCTTACAGTGCGACATCCCTTGCCGACCTAAGAATTTCTAAGTCCATGTTTTTAAATAAAAAAATCTAGTTGGCCTGTGCATTGCTTATCTGTATCCGTGGGTCACAACTAACCTCTTGGAGATTGCAAACATGAAACTGATCAAATTTGTCGGCGCCGTAACAGTTGCCATCGCTGCAATGGCGGGTTCGGCTCAAGCCGCTTTCATCAATGGTAGTGTGTCGCTCGGCGGTGGCTTCCCCGTCCCAGGCGCCCTGACAAACCTGCCCAATTCAATGGTCAGCGCGCTGAATGTCTTCTCCATTAGCCCGTTTGCCAGTACAATCGGTGGGGGTTCGGTCGACTTGAGCCCCATTTTACCTTTTTCTTTCCCCTCGGCGAATAGCTTCAGCATTCTTGGCGGTTCACAAGTACTGTACACAGCCGGAGGTTTCACGTTTAACGTAAACTTCTTCGCGCCGCCCACCTCGACGGCGTTTATTTGTGGTGCCGGTTTGTGCCTCGACGGTCGCGCGTTCACGGGAGTAGGTACCGTCACGGGCAATGGTTATCAAGCCACGGGCTTCACTATCGCGTGGTCGGCACAAGCCACTTGCGCTGAAGGCAGCGCTCAAAACGGTGGTGCGCCCGGTACTTGCGGTGCCATCCCAACGGCATCCTGGTCAGCCAGCATCAGCGCTACGGGCGCCAATCCCCGCGCTCCTGAGCCCGCATCCCTCGCCCTCGTCGGCTTGGCGCTGGCCGGTATTGGTCTGAGCCGCAAGGCCAAAAAGGCCTGATCTTCTGCAGAGCCCAGTCGGGCTTGCGCAAAAAAGCCGGGCATGCCCCGGCTTTTTCTATGGGTGCGACCGAACTTCGACCACGCGGTGCGGAGCGGCGCAGTGCCACACCACTGCCGTCAGCTCAAGCCGCAGGAGGCACGTAGCCCGCAGGCTTGTCGCCGCCGTCGCCAAAAAAGAATTGCTCCATCTGCCTCGCCAGGTATTGGCGCGCCCGCGCATCGGCCAGGTTCAGGCGGTTTTCATTCACCAGCATGGTCTGATGCTTCTTCCACAGCTCGAACGCTTCTTTGCTGACGTTGTCGTAAATGCGTTTGCCCAGCTCGCCCGGGTAGGGCGAAAAGTCCATGCCGGGAGCCTCTTTCTTGAGGTGAATACACTGAACCAAGCGTGTCATTGTTCTGATCCGATCATCTGAAAAGTCAAGTTGTAGTCCCCGCGCGGGGCAGGGCTCAGGCGAGTTTCTTGACCAGCACTTGCGAACGCCGGTCCCAGTTGTATTTGCGTTTGCGCGCTTCAGGCAGCCAGTCAGCGTCGACCTGCACAAAGCCGCGCCGGATGAACCAATGCATGGTGCGTGTGGTGAGCACAAAAATGCTGTCCAGCCCCGCCGCGCGCGCGCGCTGTTCAATGCGCTTCAAGATGCGCTCGCCGTCGCCTTGGCCTTGTACTTGCGGTGACACCGTGAGTGCCGCCATCTCGGCGCAGCGCGCTTCAGGGAAAGGGTACAGCGCTGCGCAGCCGAAGATCACACCGTCGTGTTCGATGACGGTGTAGTTGGCCACGTCGCGTTCAATTTCGGTGCGTTCGCGGCGCACCAGCGTGCCGTCACGCTCAAAAGGCTCGATGAGTTGCAAGATGCCGCCCACGTCGTCCGAAGTGGCCTCGCGCAAGCTCTCGAGCTTTTCGTCGACCACCATGGTGCCAATACCGTCGTGGGTAAAGACCTCCATCAAGAGCGCGCCGTCCACAGCAAAAGGCAAGATGTGTGAGCGCTCAACACCCGCCTCGCAGGCCTTCACACAGTGCTGCAAGTAAAAAGCGGTGTCAGTGGGCGCTGTGGGGGCAGGCAGGGCCGCCAAGAGCCGTTTGGCGTCAGCCAAGGCCAGTTCTGTGTCGATGGCGGCTTCAGCGATGGCGTTGGTGCTGGCGTTAGCGCTGGCGTTAGCGCTGGCTTGGGGTGCGGCCGCGTCTTCGCGGATGCCTGGCACCTCGGTGATGAACACCAATTTGTCGGCTTGCAAGGCGATCGCAGTGGCCGTGGCCACGTCTTCCATGGTCAGGTTGAAGGCTTCACCAGTAGGCGAGAACCCGAATGGGCTGAGCAGCACCAGCGCGCCGATGTCGATGGCCTTGCGAATTGACGCACTGTCCACCCGGCGCACCAAACCGCTGTGCTTGAAGTCCACGCCGTCCAAGATGCCCACGGGGCGGGCCGTGAGGAAGTTGCCTGACACCACCCGCACGGTGGCGTTGGCCATCGGTGTATTGGGCAGGCCTTGGGAGAACGCCGCTTCGATCTCAAAGCGCAACTGCCCGGCGGCTTCTTGTGCACAGTCGAGCGCCACAGCGTCGGTGATGCGCACGCCATGACTGAACCTCGAGACATGGCCTTTGGCGGCGAGTTGTTCGTTCACCTGCGGCCGAAAGCCATGCACCAGCACGAGCTTCACACCCATGGCGTGCAGGATGGCAAGGTCTTGCACAAAGGCGTTGAGCTTGCCAGCAGCAATCAACTCGCCCGCCATGGCCACGACAAACGTCTTGCCGTGGTAAGCGTGGATATAGGGCGCCACGGAACGAAACCAGGGCACAAATGTGTGGGGGAAAACAAGGCTCATACGGGGCGCGATTGTGCAGCAGCGTGCGCGTTGGCCAGCGGGTTTGTGTGCAATACGTGCAGCAGGTATTTGTCCCAATTTGACCCGTGCCGACTGAGGGGTGAGCATCGCTACCCCGCAACATCTTTTGAGTCAGGAGCACAGCATGGACACCTACAAGACCCACGGCGCTTTCAGTTGGTCTGAACTCAGCACGAGTGATCCCGACACGGCTGCCAAGTTCTACGGCGAGCTTTTCGGCTGGAAGTTCGACCGCATGCCTATGGGCGATGGCACCTACCTCGTTGTGAAGGTGGGTGACACCGCTGTGGGTGGCGTGATGAGCATGCCGCCCGGCGCGCCGCCCATGCCACCGGCTTGGGGCTGTTATGTCACTGTGGACAAGGTTGACGAAACGGTCGCTCAGGCCGTCAAGCTCGGTGGCAAGGTGTGCGTGCCTGCGATGGACGTGCCCGGGGTGGGCCGCATGGCAGTGATTGCCGACGCCCAGGGCGCGACGATCAATGTCATGACCTACAACATGACGTGATGCGCGTGTCTTGAAGCGCACAGTGCGGTGCGCGCCGCCGGAGATAATCCGCGCCCCGTGAAGCCGCGCATCGCACCGGCGGGCAACCCTGTCCCGCCCATCCACTACCCAGAATCGCTGCCGGTCTCGGCCCGACGCGACGACATCGCGCGCGCCATCGCCGCGCACCAGGTGGTCATCGTGTGCGGTGAAACGGGGTCGGGCAAAACCACCCAATTGCCCAAGATCGTGCTGGAACTGGGCCGGGGCATTGGTGCTGGCGGGCGCGGGCTCATCGGCCACACGCAGCCCCGGCGCATTGCTGCGTCCAGCGTCGCCAAGCGCATTGCCGATGAATTGCAGTCGCCCTTGGGCGAAGTGGTGGGCTACAAGGTTCGCTTCCAGGATCGCTTTCAAAAGGGTGCTTCTGTCAAGCTGATGACCGATGGCATCTTGCTGGCGGAGACGCAGACTGACCCGCTCCTGAAGGCCTACGACACGATCATCATCGACGAGGCGCACGAGCGCAGCTTGAACATCGATTTTTTGCTCGGCTACTTGCGGCAAATCCTTCCCCGCAGGCTCGATTTGAAGGTCATCGTCACCTCGGCCACCATCGACGCTGATCGTTTTGCCCAGCACTTTGCTTCGCGCCACGGGCCAGCACCGGTCATCATGGTGTCGGGCCGCTTGTTCCCTGTTGAACAGCGCTGGCGGCCCTTTGAAGAAAAGCGCGACCACGACTTGAATGACGCCATCGCCGATGCCGTTGACGAACTGTGGCGCGATGGCTCGGGTGACATCCTGGTCTTCTTACCTGGCGAGCGCGAGATTCGGGAAGCCGCCGATCACCTGCGCAAAGTGCTGGCGCAGCAGCAGGCCAAAGCGCAGCGGGGTGGCCCACCCGCCGAGATCTTGCCGCTCTTTGCACGGCTCTCGCAGGCTGAACAAGAACGGGTGTTCGAAGCAGGCAATGGGCGGCGCATCGTGCTGGCCACCAACGTGGCTGAGACCTCACTCACCGTGCCCGGCATTCGATACGTCATTGACACCGGTTTAGCCAGGGTCAAACGTTACAGCTACCGCAACAAGGTCGAACAATTGATGGTCGAGCCCATCAGCCAGGCCGCTGCCAATCAGCGCGCTGGTCGCTGCGGGCGTGTGGCCAACGGCGTGTGCATACGTTTGTATGATGAGAAGGACTTTGCTGGTCGACCGCGGTTCACCGACCCGGAAATCATGCGCTCGTCACTCGCCGGTGTGATCCTGCGCATGAAGTCTTTGCGCCTGGGCAATGTGGATGACTTCCCTTTCCTTGAAGCACCACCGCGCAAAGCCATTGCTGACGGTTATGCCTTGCTCGATGAACTGGCCGCCGTGGACGCTGACAACGAGCTCACCGAGATGGGCCGCGAGCTTTCACGTTTGCCGCTGGACCCGCGCATTGGTCGCATGATTTTGGAAGCGCGCTCACGCCAGTCGCTCAGTGAAGTGCTCATCATCGCCTCTGCGCTCAGCGGCCAGGACGTGCGCGACCGACCGATGGAGCAAGCCCAGGCCGCCGACGAAAAACACAAGATCTTCGATGACGAGCGCTCGGAGTTCATGGGTTATCTCAAACTGTGGTCCTGGATCGAAGCCGGGCGCGGCCATGCCACCGGTGCGGGCGCCCAACACAAGCTCACCAACCGTCAACAAGAGCTGCGCTTGCGCGAGCATTTCGTCAGCGTGCGCCGCGTGCGTGAGTGGCGCGACATTCATTCGCAACTGCTCACGGTCGTGGCTGAACATGGCTGGCGTTTGAACACGGCGCCGGCCACCTACGAACAGGTGCATCTGGCCATGCTCGCAGGCTTGCTGGGCAACATCGGTTGCAAGAGTGACGATGAGGAGTGGTATCTCGGCGCGCGTGGCATCAAGTTTTGGCGCCACCCCGGCGCGCACCTCAGCAAGAAGCCCGGGCGCTGGCTGGTCTCGGCTGAACTTGTTGAGACCACGCGCCTGTACGGTCGTGCACTGGCGAACATCGAGCCGCCATGGATCGTCAGCACAGCCGGGCATTTGCTGAAAACGCAACTGCTGGAGCCACACTGGGAAAAGAAGGCAGCCGAAGTAATCGCACTGGAGCGGGCAACGCTGTACGGCATCGTCATCTACAACAACAAACGCGTGAACTTTGGCAACCTGGACGGGCCTGCCGCGCGCGAGATCTTCATCCGTGAAGCGCTCGTGGGCCACGAGTGGGAAACACCGCTGCCTTTCCTGGCGCACAACCGCAAACTCATCGCACAGGTGCAAGACTTGGAGCACAAGGCGCGACGCCAAGACGTGTTGGTCGACGACGAGTTGATCCATGCTTTTTATGACAAACTGGTTCCGCGCGATGTGCATTCCGGCGCGCAGTTCGAGCAGTGGTACCGACACGCCAGCAAGGGCAACGCCAAGTTGTTGCACCTTTCACGTGACGAGCTCATGCGCCACGAGGCCGCCGGCATCACCACCGCAGCCTTTCCTCGCATGTTGCGCCTGGGCGGCATCGACTGTGCGGCGGTTTACTTGCATGAGCCGGGTGACGCCAAAGACGGCGTCACCGTCACCGTGCCCATTTACGCCCTGAACCAAGTCAACGTCGAGCGCTGCGAGTGGCTGGTGCCGGGCATGCTGCGTGACAAAGTGTTGGCCCTCATCAAAAGCTTGCACCAGCGCCCACGCTCACGCCTGATGCCACTGGCCGACTTTGCAACCGAGTTTGTCGAAACGGCCGCCTTTGGCGACGGCAGCCTGGTCGACGCTTTGCTCGCCGCCGTGCGTGAACGAACACAGCTTGCCGTGCAACGCGCGGACTTCAAGTTTGAGCAGCTCGGCGCGCACTTCTTCATGAACCTGCGCGTGGTCGATGAACACGGCCGACAACTCGGTGTTGGACGGGACGTGGCCGGCATCAAGGCCGAGTTGGGCCACCAGGCGCGCAACGCCTTTCAGGCTTTGGCGGCATTGAGGATGGCTGGCAATGCCTTGCCTGCGGCGCCCGCGCCCGGCCTGGTGCGGGCGCCAGGGCGCGGCGTGGTGGCGCAGATCGATACTGGCGTCGAACGCGACACACAACGCGACACACAACGCAACGCACGTCGCGACGTCACTGCCGCAGTCGAGCCCGCCGAAACAGCCCGCTACGCCGATTGGACCTTCGGCGCGTTACCTGAATTGTTAGAGATCAAACGCGGCGGCCAAACGTTGATCGGCTTCCCGGCCTTGATCGACCGCGTCACCCACGTTGAGATTGAAGTTTTTGACGAGCCCCACGTGGCCAGCGCGCGCCACCACGCGGGCCTGCGCCGCTTGATGGCCTTGCAACTGCGCGAGCCCCTGAAGTATCTGGAAAAGAACCTGCCCGACGTGCAAAAGATGAGCACGTCGTTCATGGCCATGGGCACGGTCGACGAACTTCGTGAGCAGATCATTGAAGTGGCGCTCGACCGCGCCTTCATGGCCGAGCCGCTGCCCTTGGACGCTGCGGCCTTTCGCAAACGCCTGGACGAAGGCCGCGCGAGGCTGAACCTGGTGGCGCAAGAAGTGGCGCGCCAAGCCAGTGTCGTGCTCGGCGAATGGAGCGCTGCGCAGCGCAAGCTCAAAGACAGCAAGCCGCCCAAAGAGGTGGTGGACGACATCGCGGCTCAACTTCAGCATCTGGTTGGCAAACGCTTCGTTGCTTTCACGCCTTGGGCGGCACTCTTACACCTTCCACGTTACTTAAAAGCCGTCACCCTTCGACTGGAGAAGCTCAAAGCCGACCCCGCGCGGGATGCCCAACGCATGAACGAGCTGCGGCCTCTGGAGCAACGCTATTGGCGGCGCGTGCTGGAGCTAAAAGGCGCGCGTCATGAGCGTCTGGACGAGTACCGCTGGTTGCTGGAAGAGCTGCGAGTCGGCCTTTTTGCGCAAGAGCTGCGCACGCGCGAACCCGTCAGCGCCAAGCGGCTGGACAAGGTGTGGGCGCAGCTTGCCTAAGCTCAAATGTCAACATCACGGCTCCAGCACAGTGATCAAGACCACGCCGATGTGGTGATCGTGGGCGGCGCTGTGGTTGGCAGTGCCGCGGCGTTTTTCCTCAGCGAAAACACCGGATTCAAGGGCAGGGTGTGCGTGATCGAACAAGACCCCAGCTACCAAAAGTGCGCCACCACGCGTTCGGTGGCCTCCATTCGACACCAATTCTCGACACCAGAGAACGTGCTGATGTCGCGTTTCGGAACGGCGTTTTTTCGACAAGCGCACGAGCGGCTGATGGTGGATGGCGTGGCACCTGCACTCGAATTCAACGAATCAGGTTACCTATTTCTGGCCACGGCTGAAGGCTTGCAGGTCTTACAAAAAAACCATGTGACGCAGCGCGGGTTGCAGGCTGATGTGAGCTTGTTGGACGGGCCTGCGCTGCACAGCAGATTCCCTTGGCTGGCCGTTGACGATGTCGCCGCCGGCTCCTTGGGTTTGTCGGGTGAAGGCTGGCTCGATGCCCACGCCTTGATGCATGGTTTTCGCCGCAAAGCCATCAGTCTTGGCGCTCGCTTTGTGCAAGGCCAGGTCGTGGGTTTGGAGAGACAGGGCCACCGCATCAACCGCGTGTTGCTCGCCGATGGCACACACATCGCTTGCGGAACTGTCGTCAACGCCGCTGGCACAGGTGCAGCCGCCATCGCTGCCCGTGCAGGCCTAACGCTGCCCGTTGAAGCGCGCAAACGCTGCGTCTTTCACTTTCGCAGCCCGGCGCGGCTCCCGCGCTGCCCTTTGCTCGTCGACCCGAGCGGCCTGTACTTTCGCCCCGAAGGCCAGGGCTTCTTGTGTGGCGCCGCGCCAGCACCTGAGGATGACCCTGTCAGCACCGACTTTGAAGTGGATTGGCGCCAGTGGGAAGAGCGGCTGTGGCCTGCCTTGGCGCGGCGCGTGCCGGGCTTTGAATCTGCCAAGTTGATGAGTGCCTGGGCGGGGCACTACGACGTCAATGTGTTGGATCACAACCTCATCTTGGGCGCCCACCCTGAAGTCCACAACCTGCTTTTTGCCAACGGTTTCAGCGGCCACGGTTTGCAGCAGTCGCCCGCTGTAGGCCGGGCACTCGCGGAGCTCATCGTGCATGGCGAATTCAGGGTTTTGGACCTGTCAGCACTGGGTTGGACACGCGTGCTCAACAACGCGCCATTGCTTGAAATGAACGTGGTCTGACGGACCTGGTTTCTGCGCCCCTGTTTGACGATTTTCGGCGGGCTACCGAGTGCAGTGAGGTTGGCTTTGCCTTGACCGACAGGGCCGAACGGCGCGGGTGGCCACTGCGGCCTGCCTTGTCGAGGCGTCAAGGTGCCAAACGTTCGCGCACCCAGGTGGCACCGTCCCAGCGGTAGCGCAATCGGTCGTGCAGGCGGCTGCGCCGGCCTTGCCAAAACTCCCACCGATCTGGCACGAGGCGAAAGCCACCCCAGTGAGGCGGTCGGGGTGGGTTCAACGCGTATTGCGCGGCGTAACGTGCGGCGTTGGCCACCAACAAGGTGCGTGAACTCAGCACCTGACTTTGTGGCGACGCCCAAGCGCCGATGCGTGAATCAAGCGGCCGCGTGGCGTAGTAGGCATCTGACTCTTCGGCGCTGGTGCGCTCAACCAAGCCTTCAATGCGCACCACCCGTTCCAGCTCGACCCAATGAAACTGCAACGCCGCAGCGTTGTGGCCAGCGAGCTCGCGGCCTTTGCGGCTGTCGTAGTTGGTGTACCAGGCCAGGCCACGCTCGTCGACGCCTTTGATGAGCACCACGCGTGTGCTGGGCCTGCCATCGGCACCCACCGTCGCCAGGGTCATGGCCGTTGGCTCGGGGATCTGGGCGTCCAGCGCCTGTTGCAACCAGGTTTGAAATTGATGCAACGGGTTGGCAGCCGAGGCCGATTCGTCGAGCGCGTCACGCTCGTAGCTTTTGCGCAGGTCGGCGATGTTCATGCGGCCAGTATAGGGAAGCCTCGGGCGGGAGCACGCGCAGACAGACCCAGCGCGCGCCAGTGTGGAGCGGGTCGACCCCAGGAGCGTGGGCCATCCCTTACGAGGAAGGCCGTAAGTGAAGCTCCCACTACCTGGCGCGCCTTGCTGCCCCCATCCTTCATGTCACATGAATGACAAACCGACCATCGTTGTGGTGGCTGCTGGGCAGGGCAGCCGCTTTAAGGGGCCGCGCCACAAGCTGGATCAGCCCCTGGCGGGCAGCACGGTGCTGGGCTGCACGCTGCGTCATGCCATCGAATCGGGCTTGCCCGTGGTGGTGGTGACGACCGAGCCGTTTTTGTCAATCGCCCTGCAACATGTGCCGTTGCGTGATGTGGTGATTTTGCCGCCCGAAGAAGCGCGGCGCGGCATGGGCAATTCCATCGCCGCTGGTGTGGCCGAGCGGGCTGCTTCGGCCGGTTGGTTGGTGCTGCCGGGTGACATGCCACTGGTGCGGTCCAACACACTCAGCGCTGTGGCTGCTGCGCTGGCCGAGCACACTGTTGTGCAAGCCCAGTACCGTGGCCGCCGTGGTCACCCGGTCGGTTTTTCTTCAGAGCTCTATTCGGAACTGGTGGGGCTTGAAGGCGACGAAGGTGCTCGCCGTGTTGTGGCTCGCTACCCGGTGCATGGCGAAGAACTCGACGACCCCGGCGTGTTGGTCGACATCGATACACCCGAGGACTTGGCCGCAGTTCGTGTTCGTGTCGGCGCGGTCATCGTTTGACTTGACTCGAACTATTCAAGCCAGCCCGTGGCGTTGTGCCAGGGCCATGACGCGGTTGATCTCACTGTCCTTCACGCCATGGGCCTGCAACGCCCGCGCCGTGTCGGCCAGGTAGTCCAAGGTGCTGCCATAGCGTCCGCGTGCGTGACGCAAGATGTGCAGCATGCGCTGGTCGTCGATGGCACCCATGTAGGCATGACTGTCGCGCGCCAGCGTGAAGGCCAGCGCGGGCACGACGCCCTGTGGTGTGCGACAGGCTAGCCATCGAGGTTGGTAGACCCCTGTCGGCATCTCGCGCGCCCACAAACGAGCCAACTCGTCTTCAGCGCGGTGCTGTGGCAATTGGTCCACGACACCGTGGCAAGAGCCACCACGCAGCAGGGCGAAGACCAAGCCGGGCTCGTCGGGTGTGCCGCGGTTGATGCGCGAGCGCATGCGAAAACTGCGGTGCCAACCCGGCACGTAGGCCGTGCGGCGCTCTGTGGCGTCGAACTCAGGGCGCCAGATCAACGAGGCATATCCAAACACCCACAGCGCTTGTTGCGGCCCCCAGCGCGCATGCAACTGGGTCAGCAATTCGGTGAGCAACTCGCGGCTGTCGCGTTGCAACAGCGGCAGTCCGTGGAGGTGGGCGTGAGCCATGCGGGTCATTGGGTCATGCGAAGAGGCGGTCGAAATGTGCGCATGAGTCTATTCGCGCGATGCTTGATGAACTTGCATCCATGCAACTTCAAGCCGCAATGCCGCAATGCCGCAATGCCGCGATGCTGCTGTTGCGCGACTTGATCGCTGCTGCTGAGCGCATTCACCATCGCGATGCTGGTCTTCGTCAGGCCGATCTCGCTCGAACCACGGCATCGAAGCCCCGGCGCGCGTCTTTCACAGCCCGGAAACCCTGGCGGACGGGCCCAATGACAACCTGTGTGATGGCGGTGTCTTGCGTATGGACGCCGTGGCCGACACATTGCCGACACTGGTGGACACTGACACTTGGGCGTCACGCGCAGGGGCGACACTTGCCGCCAGCGACCACGAGGCCATCGCCCGCGAGGCCCGCGTCCAGTGTCCAGGGGCTGGGGCGAGAGCTTTTTGCCGGCCTGCGGCGCAAGGTCAGCAGCGCCGAAGAGGGTGCCCTTACCTGGGTGTGAATGCGGCGACGCAAGATCGCGATGTCAAACGTTAACTATGAAATTTATCCATGAACCCAGATCCCCTTGTCTCGGCCCCGATGAACCCGTTGAGCCTGGCCGCGTACGGCCCCGTGATCCCTGTCATCGTGCTGCACCGTGTTGAAGACGCCGTGCCCATCGCGCATGCACTGCTCGAAGGTGGCGTTCGGGTGCTGGAGATCACGCTGCGCACGCCCGTTGCACTGGCCTGCATGCGGGCCATCACGCAGGCGCTGCCACAGGCCATCGTTGGCGCGGGCACGCTGCGCACAGTGGCTGATGTGCATGACGCGCTCGACGCTGGTTGCCGCTTCGGCGTGAGCCCGGGTTATAGCGACGACATCGGGCACGCCTGCCGCAACCTGGGTTTGCCTTTGTTGCCCGGCGTGGCCACGGCCAGTGAAGTGATGGCCGCCAACGCCGATGGCTATTTCTTCTTGAAGTTCTTTCCAGCCACGGCCGCCGGGGGCATCCCCCTGCTCAAGGCCTTGCACGGGCCTTTTGGTGACGTGACGTTTTGCCCGACCGGGGGCATCACAGCGCAAAGCGCGCCGCAGTTTTTGGCCTTGCCCAATGTGGCAGTGTGCGGCGGGTCGTGGCTCACACCGCAAGACGCGATGGACACTCAAGACTGGACTCGCATGACGTCCTTGGCCCGCGCGGCCTGCGCATTGCGCTGACCGCTATCGGCTGGCTACAGCGACTGTTTGGACGGCGGTTGACCCATCAAGGCGGCCATGGCGCCGGTGTCGTCTGTGCCTCTTCCAAGCAGGCCTGAGACGGCACCGCTGCGGTTTTCTGGCGTGTGGTTTTGGCTGACTTTCCACTTGCCCACCAAAGCGCGGGTGAGAACGATCTCAATGCCCACGATGGCCTTGAGCATCTGCGCGATGTAGTCCTCGGGCGCGTCGCGAACCGCCCAAGGTGTGGGCAAGTTGGCTTCATGCTGCTGTGTGAGCCCCGAGACAAAGTCCAAAACCCAAGGGGCTTGGTCCACAGCACGAAACTGGCCATGTGCATGCACCACGGCGTAGTTCCAGGTGGGCACAACTTTGTGTGTGATCGCTTTGCTGGGATACCAGCTCGGCGAGATGTAGGCCTGTGCACCTTGAAAAATCGCCAGCACGGCGCTTCCGTGCGCTGTACGCCACAACGGATTGGCACGAGCGACGTGGCCGCGCAAGCTGCCGTGTTCGCCTGCGTTGGCGTCGAACACCAAAGGAATGTGATTGGCCGTGATGTCGCCATCCACCACGCTCACCACCGCCGCCAACGAGCGCTCGCGCATCAGCGTTTGAAGGGCCAAGGGGTCGTGTTGTTCAAAGTGTTTGGGCAAATACATGATGAACTGGCTCGTGTCAAAGGTTAAACCCAGATCGCACTGTGCGACCGATGCAACTCAGGTCGTGCGCTCAATCAACTCGATCTTGTAGCCATCGGGGTCGGTGATGAAGGCGATCATGGTCGTGCCACCCTTCACGGGGCCCGCTTCGCGCGTGATGGCGCCACCCAAGGCTTGGGCTTTGCTGCGCACCGCTTCGCAAACACCGGCCACGTCGGGTACGCCAATGGCGATGTGGCCAAAAGCGGTGCCGAGCTCGTACTTGTCGACGCCGTAGTTGTAGGTCAGCTCAATCTCGGCGTGCTCGGGGTTTTTGCCATAACCCACAAAGGCCAGGTCGTACTTTTGATCTGGCCGCTGCGTGGTGCGCAGCAACTGCATGCCCAGCACCTGGGTGTAGAAATCAATCGAGCGCTGCAAGTTTCCAACGCGCAGCATGGTGTGCAAAACGAGCATGGGTCTTCCTTTTTAACGAATGAAGTGATAGGGCGTGCGCAGCTTGCTATGTGGGCTGATAGGCCAGCCGCACGTAGATGGGAGCAAAGGCCTCGGCCTGGGTAATTTCCAACAGCAACTCGCGCGCCAGCTCCAACATGGCGATGAAAGTCACAACCAGCACAGGGCTGCCGCGTGAGGTGTCAAAGAGCTCGTGAAATTCAACAAAGCGCCTGCCTTGCAAGGTGCGCAAGACGATGCTCATGTGTTCACGCACTGAAAGCTGCTCGCGTGAAATGCTGTGGTGCTGAGTGAGTTTGGCGCGCTGCATGATGTCTAGCCAGGCCTGACGCAAATCGTCGGTGTTGACGTCTGGAAAGCGCGGCACCAGGCTTTGTTCGATGGTCACTTGCGCACGCAAGAAGTCACGCCCAATGAGTGGCATGGCGTCGAGCCGCGCGGCGGCAAGTTTGATCTGTTCGTACTCCACCAAGCGGCGCACCAAGTCAGCACGCGGGTCTTCGGGCTCATGGCCGTAGGCGCTTTTGCGTGGCGGCAAGAGCATGCGCGACTTGATCTCGATGAGCATCGCGGCCATCAGCAAATAGTCGCTGGCCAACTCCAGGTTGTGGCGGCGGATTTGTTCGACGTAGTCCAGGTACTGGCGCGTCACGTCGGCCAGCGGGATGTCCAGGATGTTGAAATTTTGCTTGCGAATGAGGTAGAGCAACAGGTCCAGTGGGCCCTCAAACGCCTCAAGAAAAACCTCCAGCGCGTCGGGCGGGATGTACAGGTCGTGCGGCAGCTTGAAGAGCGGCTCGCCGTACAGACGGGCCAGCGCCACCTGATCCACCAGCTCGGGCATGTGCGGCGCCAGCGGCGCCTCGTCGGCGCTCAGCGCGACTGGCACAACGGCTGTCAACTGTGCTCAACCCTTGTCGGTTTGATAGACGTAGGGCTGCTGAGGCACGGCCGCGTCGCGCCAAGCGGCTTGGTCGTCGCGGCTCACGGCCTTGTCCCACAACAGTGCGCGCCCGGCCAGTTGTTCGGCTTCGAGCGTGGGCATCTTGGCCTTCAGCTCGTCAATGAAATGGGTCACGTCAGACGTGTAGGGTTTCCAGAACAGGGGCATGGTGTGACAGCTCGAAGCAACGAAAGACGTGATTTTAGGTGGGAGGCCTTGCGCTGGCACCGCGCTGACCCCGCGCCCGCTGCGCTAACGCACGCGCAGGCCAGGCACAGCGCCCGGCCAAGGTTCCAACACAAACACGCCCGGGTGGGTTTTTTCGTCGGCATGGCTGGCGGCGAGCACCATGCCTTCGGAAACACCGAACTTCATCTTGCGCGGCGCCAAATTGGCCACCATCACCGTGAGCTTGCCGGTTAGATCTTCAGGTTGATAGTTGGCAGCGATGCCACTGAAAACTCGGCGGTGTTTTCCTTCACCAATGTCAAGCGTTAAGCGCAAGAGCTTGGTGCTGCCTTCCACACGTTCTGCCGCGACGATGAGTGCAATGCGCAGGTCGGTCTTGACGAAGTCATCCATGCCGATTTGTGCGGCGATGTCTTCACCACCTGGGGCGGCTGCTGATGTCGACTCTGCGTCGGCGGATTCACCGACCAATGCCTTGACGACATCGAGGCTGGCACGTTGCATCAGGTGTTTGTATTCGCCAATGGCGTGCGCACCCATGGCGCGGCCGGCATGGGCCCATTGCAGCGGCTCGATGCGCAAAAATGCTTCGACTTGCGCTGCCAGCGCTGGCATCACGGGCTTCAAATACAGGGTGAGCAAACGGAAGGCTTCCATGCACACACTGCACACGTCGTGCAAGGCGGCTTCGCTGCCGGTTTTTTTCGCCAGCTCCCAAGGTTTGTGCAGATCCACGTATTCGTTCACGCTGTCGGCCAGCAACATCACGTCGCGCAGCGCTTTGCCAAATTCGCGCTCTTCGTAGAGACTGGCAATGGCCTGGGACTGCGCGCGCAATTGGTCTAGGACGACACGGCCTTCCACCCCCAAATCAGCGCTCAACTTGCCGCCAAAACGTTTGGTCAAAAAGCCCGCTGCGCGGCTCGCGATGTTGATGTACTTGCCCACCAGGTCGCTGTTGATGCGGGCGCAAAAGTCGTCGGGGTTGAAGTCGAGATCTTCCACTTTGGCGTTGAGTTTGGCCGCGATGTAGTAGCGCAACCACTCGGCGTTCAAGCCCACTTTCAGGTACGCGAGCGGGTTGATGCCGGTGCCCCGGCTCTTGCTCATCTTGGCGCCGCCCACTGTCAAGTGACCGTGAACGTAAACACGATCAGGCACCTTGCGGCCTGAGAATTTCAGCATCGCAGGCCAGAACAGGGTGTGGAAGGTGACGATGTCTTTGCCTATGAAATGCACTTGTTCCAGTGCGGGCTGGGCCAAGTAGGCGTCAAAGTCTTGGCCGCGTTTGTCGAGCAGGTTTTTTAACGAAGCGAGATAACCCACGGGGGCATCAAGCCAGACGTAAAAGTACTTGCCCGGTGCGTCGGGAATGGCAATGCCGAAATAGGGCGTGTCGCGGCTGATGTCCCAGTCGCCCAGCGTCACTTTGCCCGCGTCATCGCGCTTGAACCATTCTTTGACCTTGTTGGCCGTTTCAGTTTGCAAGCGACCGTCTTGTGTCCAAGCCTCCAAAAATTCAACGCACCGTGGGTCGGAGAGGCGAAAGAAAAAGTGCTCGCTGGTTTTGAGCACCGGTGTGGCGCCCGAGAAAGCCGAGCGCGGCTCGATCAACTCGGTGGGTGAATACACCGCGCCGCACTTTTCGCAGTTGTCACCGTACTGGTCGGGTTCTTTGCAATTGGGGCACGTGCCGATGATGAAACGGTCGGCCAGGAACATGCCTTTGGCGGGGTCGAAAAACTGCTCAACGTTGCGTGTTTCGATCAATCCATTGGCGCGCAACGCACGGTAGATGTCTTGCGCCAGTTGGTGGTTTTCTGGCCCATCGGTGCTGTGCCAGTTGTCAAACGAAATGTGAAAACCATCGAGGTAAGGTTTGCGGCCAGAACCAATGCCGGCCACGAACTGCTGCGGCGAGACACCGGCCTTTTCAGCTGCAATGGTGATCGCCGCGCCGTGCGCGTCGTCGGCGCAAACAAAGTTGACATCGGCACCCTGCATGCGCTGGAAGCGCACCCAGGTGTCGGCCTGGATGTATTCCATGATGTGGCCGATGTGGAAGGCGCCGTTGGCGTAGGGCAGGGCAGTGGTGACAAAAAGTTGGCGCGGCATGCGGCGTATTTTAGGAGCGCGAACTCCGTGCCCGGACGAAGAAACAATCGTGTGGGAGCGGCCGTTCAGGTACCCGGGCCCAGGCCCATCCGGCAACTCAATCCAACTCAGTCCAGCATGATCGACACGGGCCCCACCACCGCGCCATGCGCGGCACCCACGGCGTGGTCTTGCAGCCAGTGCGTGAGCGTGATCCGAAAGCCTTGCGCGCCCTGGCGCTCGGCGCGCAGGGCGGCAAAACCGCTGCCGTCCCAGCTGCCGATAGCTTGCATTTGCATGTCGAAGGCTTTGAGGTCTTCGTTCATCCACAGCGCTTCACGTGTGGCGTTGGTATAGGCCAGCGGGGCGTATAGCGGGGGCACGACCACGGCCGCGCCCAGCCTGCGGTGGCCCACTGTGATGGTCAGAGCGGCACTCACGTGGTAGTCGCTCGAGAGCAGTAAAAAGCGCCGCGGCTGTGTGCTCTTGCCCCAACGGCTGAGCATCTGGAGCAGAGTTTGGCGATCTGCCGCGCACCACGCCAGCGAGTCTTCACCTGGGTTACCTGGATTGTTAGCCAGGGCCAATCGAGGCAGCAGCACGCTGCCGCTGACGAGGCAGTTCAAGCTGGTGGCGCCTTCATCCTGGGCAAACCAGTTTTCAAGTTCGGCCAACACTTCCGTACTCAGAAGTCGTTGGGCTGGCAAGTTGCGACGTTCGCCGCGCGTGTCGAGTACAAAAAAGCGCACTGGTCCTTGGCGAAAAACGTAGCTGGCCGAGTTTTTGGCACCTGGACATACACGGGGCGGCATGTGCAGACACTGGAAAGCACGCAAAGCGTCTCGCGCCACTTGCACCAAACGGCGGTCGCGTGCACGGCCCGGTGTTTGGCCAGAGTCCAACGCACCTTTCCCGGGCCAGCCGTCGGCGAACTCGTGGTCGTCTTGCGTCATGTAGACGGGCAGGCTGGCCAAAACGTCGCCCAGGGCCCGCTGGCGTTGGCCCATCGGATAACCCGCCGGACCGTTGGCGCCACGCACACCGCGTGACATGGCCGCCAAATGACGCATGGCGTAGCGCTCCACCGGGTTCGTGGAGTCGGCCATGCCACCAGTGGCGTCGGCATAAATTTGGTCGCCCAGCAGCAAGGCAAAAGCGGGCTGCGCAGGCGCGCCTTGGTCACCGCGCGACCAGGCAGCGAGTTCGCGCGCAGCGCCGTCCACACGATGGGCGTCAACGCCCATGCCTGGGTAGCGACAGCAGCTGGCGGCAAAGGTGATGGCGTTGGCCGCGTCAGCATTCAACAGTGCCTTGATGACGGGCGCAGGCAAGCGCGCCACGGCACGCACAGCGTCGCGCGCCTGGCGCCTTTGCACCGACGCGCTGCGCTGTGTGGGGTCGAGCCAATCGGCGCGCCGTGAAGCCTGCCTCACGGCGCGTGCACGTGCGACCAAGAGTGCGTTGGCCCATGGCATGAAGTCGGCATCAGCGGCGCCAGGGTCTGTTGCGCTGAGCAGCGGGTGGATCGGCGCAAATTCATCGGCGAACCCGGTTTCGGGGCAAGCCAATGCGTCATGCAGACTGAAACCGCGCAGCATGAAGTCGTTGCCGACGTTGCCGTTGTGTTTGTTGCTGTCGTTTGTCTCGCCTGGAACGTTAATTTCAACCACGCCTGAGGCCACACGGTAACCCGGTGCACCTTGCGGGTTGTTTTGAAACGCCTCGATGGCCAGTGCGTGCATCGTGCTGTGCGCGCCCCGCCCGGCGCGGATCCAAGCCCAACTGCGTGTGCCGGGTGCCGCGTGACCGTCACCTTTGCCTTCGCTGTAACGGTCGTCCAGTACAAAGGCAATGTGCACACGAAGGCGGCGCTGCGCCAGGACCTGCACGTGGCCGATCCAGGGGCCGGCGCGTGGCGCACGGGCTGTGACGCGCAGCTCGACCGTGGGGGCGGTGGCTGTGTCGGCATGCGCCCACAGGTGCGAAAACATCTGCGCCATGGGGCGAAAAATTTGCAGAGGAGCATCACGTCCGATCACCACATCCACATGGCCAAACTCTGGCACCACCCAGGCGGCGCCTTGGCTGCGGCCTTGCAGCGCGGCTTGCACGCGCTTGGCCATGTCGGGGAACAAGCGCGCGGCTTCGGTGGCGCTGCGCCGCGCGCTCGCGGCATCAAAAAGCTCATTGCGCTGACCGTGCAAAAAAGCCAACGGCAGACCCCAGTGTTGGCGCATGCGTTGGTCGTGCACGTAGACGTTGCGGCCGTCGTGGTCCACCAGCCGTTCGTTTTCAACGCACAGCGCGGCGTGGGCAAAGAGGTGCAGGTTGGCGTTGCCAAACAGACGCGGCAAATCGGCGTGGGTCTCATCGCTGAGGTTGACGTGGCGGAACAACGGAGCTTCGATGAACCGGATGCGGCGACACGTGGCGCAGTCGTCTTGGGGATGGGCGGCGTCACGTTCTTGTGGACAGCGTTCGTCGTCCGGCACGGGCAAACTGGACATCACGCGGTCGAACAAGGCCAGCGCCGCGTTGTCGACAGGGCCACGCACCGACAGGGGCACCGAGCCTGCACGCATGACGTTACGCAAAAGGCCGGGGATCCAGGTCTTGGCACGGGTGAGTGGTGTGCCGACCAAAAACGGGTGGGTTTGCGAGATGACGGCACCGGCCAACTTGGGCATCAACACTGGCAAGCCCGCCAAGCTGGCGGTTGAAGATTCGACCGAGGACTCGGCAGGCACGCCATGGCTCAGTTGGCCGTCGAGCAAAGACATGGTCAGTGCAGCGCCGCCAATGCACTGCGCGAAGCAAAACATTTGCAGCTTGGCATCGAGGGGCAG
>JAYVRO010000309.1:0-5109 GCA_043776165.1 Rubrivivax sp.
GTGGCGGCCACCGCGCGGCCGCTCGGGTCCAGCTTGGAGAGCAGGCCGAAGATGAAGATGTGCGTGAAGATCACCATCGACACGTACAGCGCCGCCGACACGGCATAGGGCACAAAGGTCAGCGCGCTGCTCATCGTCAACGCCAGCACCGCCTGCCCGATGGGCCCGCCCATGCCCACCGCAAACGGCGACCATTTCTTTTGCAGCAGCGCGGCCAGCGCGCCGGGCAACAGGTTCACCAGGCCCAGGGCGATGAGCACGCCGTTTACTTTGTCGGCACCAAAGCCGCGGTCGGCGCCAATGCGCTCGACAAAGCTGAACACCATGGCCTGGTTGAGCGTGAGGCAGATCACCACGAACACCGCAAACCAGGCGGCGCGAGGGATCTTGACCAGCGAAAGCGTCTCACGCGTGGCCGCTGCGGCAGCGGTCTCGGGTACCGACGGAAAGGCCAGCGCTGTGACCACAGCGGCGAGGGCCATCACCACCCACACCACGTTGAAAAACATCGCTGCGCCCTGTGCCGCAATCAGTTGCGGCACCCCACCCAGGAAGAACACCGCAAAGATGCCCAGCACCACATTCGCCACGGCAAACAGGCGGTGCGGGTTGGCACTGCGGCCAATGCTGCCGTGCGTGAACGACAGCGCGCAGCCCACGCCCAGGCCCGCCAACACATGCAGCGCGGCCAGCATCTGGAAGCTGGCCGCGGCCACCGGTTGCCGGCTGGCAAAAAAGAAGGCCAGCGCCGCCAACGCAAAACCACCGGCCGTGGCGATACGCCGCGGCAGGCGGTTAAAGCGCGGTGCCAGCACCACGCTGGCCACCACCACCCCCAGCAAAAACAGCGTGACTGTGATGCCGGCCTGCGGTGCGCTGTACTGGTAGTGCTGTATCAGCGCGCCGATCCACAGTGGTAGCGCCACCATGTCGACCATGCCGGCCACATGGGCCAGGGTGAGAACGGCTTTGCCGCCAAAGGTGTTGGGGGTGCTCATGGGTTTGTCTCCGAGAGGTGGGTGTTTTGTGGGGACCCGGTTGCCTAGAACTTGTGGCGGATGCCCACCACATAGCTGTTGCCCGTGCCCACCGAGACCTTGTCGGTCATGCCGAATGCATAGACGTCGGTGCGCTTGGACAGGCTGTAAACATAGCCCAAACTGGTGGTGGTGCGCTTGGCAATTTGCGCCCCAGTCGCCTTCGAGGTGGTCTTGTCGTCCCCGGTGCTGAGCTGCACCACGCCACTGCCCAGCGGCGCGGTGAGGCCGAAGTGCGGCAGCTTGTCTTGGGTGCCCAGGCGGTCGTTGTCGATGGTGGTGTACTGGCCAAACAAGCGCACCACGCCAAAGTCATAGGCCCCGCCAAACAGCACCATCGTCTGGTCGCGTGCGCCGGGCAGGTTGGGCACCGCGGCATGGCGAATGGTGGACAGCGCGCCCGTCAAAAACAGCGGCCCGCCGCGGTAGCTCAGGTTGGCGCTGTAGCTGAACTTGCCACTGCCTTCACCGGCTTGCAAGGCCACGCTGCCTTCAACGCCTGCGAACACTGGTGACAGGTATTTGACGGAGTTGACCAGCGCGGTGTCCACCTCGGCCTTGCCGCGTGTGCCACCGTTGAAGAGTTGCCGAAAGCTCGGTGAGAACACCGAGTTGGCACCCAGCGCGTTGGTCTGCAGCATGGAGACCCAGGTGGGGTGCGCGTTGTCGCCCAGGCGCACTTCACCGTAAGGGCTGCCCAGCCCCACAAACGTTTCGCGCGACCAGAACGGGTCCACGCCCGAACCGGGGTTGGCGTCAAAGCGGCCAGACTGCCCGGTGTCACCGCGCAAAAAGCCCTCAAGCTGGAATTTGGCGTTCAAGCCGCCGCCCAGGTCTTCGGTGCCCCGAAAGCCGAAGTAGCTGGTCTGCAGGCCGCCGTTGTGCACGCCGCGTACCCGCACGAAGGGCGCGTTGGGCGGGCCGGGGGGTTGGGTTTCGATCTGGCCAACCGCCAGGTCCAGCGTGCCGTAGATCTGCACTTGGGCGTGGGCGCTGAGGGGAGTGGCGACGGCGCCAGCAAGGGCCAGTGCAGCAACGGGGCGGGGCAATTTCATTCGGGTGTGTCTCCGGGGCGGTTCAGGCTTCACAGCGCGTGAAATCGGCTGTGTAGAACGGAACGATAGGGAGACAGCGCTGGTCTGAAAAACAGTTTGCATTGATGATCTGCATTGGCCTTCGTAATACCAAGGGCAAACCCGCAAAGTGCAAACCCTGCTCTTCTGCGATGACACTTTTGCGATGACTGTTGCCAACACCCTTTTTCACCGTCATGTCACGCCATGCGCCTGGACCGTTTTGATCTGAACCTGCTGGTTGTTCTCGACGCGTTGCTTGAGGAGCGCAACGTCACCAAGGCCAGCGAAAGGCTGCACATCGGCCAGTCGGCAGCCAGTGGGGCACTGGCGCGGCTGCGCGAGTATTTCGGCGACGAGTTGCTGGTGGCGGTGGGCCGCCGACTGGTGCTCACACCGCTGGCCGAGAGCCTGGTGGAGCCGGTGCGCGACACGCTGCTGCGCGCGCGCGCCACCATCGCGCGCAAGCCGGTGTTCGATCCGGCCGAGGCCGAACGGCGCTTCCTGATTTGTGCGTCCGACTACGTCACCACCGTGATGCTGGCCGCCGCCGTGCGCCGCATCGCAATGCAGGCGCCGGGCCTGGTGCTGGACATTCGCAGCCCGCCCAAAGACGTGTTTGAGGTGTTCGAGCGCGGCAGCATCGACCTGTTGATCATGCCCGAGCAGTATGTGGCCCGCCACCAGCACCCGCAGGCGCGCCTGTTTGAAGACTCGCATGTGTGCGCCGTCTGGTCGGGCAACGCCAAAGTGGGCGACACACTGAGCTTTGAGCAGTACATCGCCATGGGCCATGTCTCGGCCCGTTTTGGTGACGACCGCAGCATCACCTTTGAAGAGTGGTTTTTGCCGCGCTATGGCCAGCAACGAAGGGTTGAATCCTGTGTCGACAACTTCAGCAGCCTGCCGATGCTGGTGGTGGGCACCGAGCGCATTGCCACCATGCACCGCCGGCTGGCCGAACACTTTGCGCAGCACCTGCCGCTGCGGCTGCTGGCCACGCCGTTCGAGATGCCGCCGGTGGTGGAGGTGATGTCATGGCCCCGCTACCTGGACCGCGACCCCGCGCACCTGTGGGTGCGTGAGGCGTTGCTGGCGTGCGCGAGCGGGTTGGCGCTTGGGGCGGCAGGCGGCAGCGCGTGAACTCGACCAGCCGCGGCCCCGTCAATGGGTCTTGAAGACCAGTGACTTCAAGCGCTGCAGTTTGGGATAGACCACCGGGATCGTCAGCATGGTGCTGGCAATGGCCATCAGCAGCAGGGCGGTGAACGTCTCGCTGGTGATGATGCCTTTGTCCAGCAAGATGTTAACGAAGATGATCATGATGAGCGCCTTGGTTTGCAGCAACCAGCCAATGATCGAGGCCTCGCCCTTTTGCCATTTGAGGATTTTGCCGGCGAGCTGAATGCCGGCCAGTTTGCCGGCCACCGACGCCGCCAGCAACACGGCCGCCGCGACGAACACCGCCATGCCGCCCACGGCCCAGTTGGTGCGCAGCCCGGTGCTCAAAAAGAACACCGGCATGATGGCTAGTAGCACATGGTGGCGCAACAAATCCATCTTTTCCTGGTTGAACCAATCGGTGTCCATCACCGCGCCGGCCAGGAAGGCGCCGACCATGAAATGCAGGCCCGCCCAGTCGGCCGCAAAACTGCACACCGCCAGCCAGATCAGGCTGACGTACCAGCGGTCACGCTCCTCCAGCCACACCATCAGTTTGCGGAACAGCACGGTGGCCACGGTGAAGGCCACCAGAAAGCCAAGCTGCCGGCCGACCCGCGTCCAGTCCAGCAAGATCACCGCCAGCACGCCCCAGATGGCGATGTCGTCCAGGCTGGCGTAGCGCAAGATGCGTTGGCCTATCGGCTGGCGCAAGATCTCCAGCTTTTCCATCAGCAAGATCAGGATCGGCAGGGCCGTCACAGCGCAGGCCATGCCCACGCCCACCACAAATTGCCAGGTCATCGCCTTCGGGCCCACCCAGCCGTTGAACCCCAGCATGCCGATGGCCGCGACGCAGCCGAACACGAGCGGTGTGCCCAGCGCCAGCCCGGCAGTGATGGTGCTTTCGCGCCGGTGCGCCCAGGCCTTTTTCAGGTCCAGCTCAATGCCTGCAATCATCACAAACAGCATTACCGCCCACCAGGCAATGCCGTTCAGTGCCTGGATGACCGCGCCGTTGAAGACGAACTTGTAGTAATCGGGAAAAGCCGCCCCCAGGACGCCCGGGCCCAGCAAGATGCCGGTGATGATTTGCACCACCACCAGCGGTGCGTAGTAGTCGGTCTTGCCGACACGCCAGATCAGGTAGGGAACGGTAAAGATGATCGCCATGGCGATCAGAAAAATTTCACTGGTGTTCATCGCGTTGCGTGCGCCGCTCTCGCCGCGGCTTGGAATTCAGGCGGCGCGATTATCGGTCACGTCTTTCGTGGCGCGGCCTTCACCCCGACGCCCTCACTCCGGCAACACGCCGATCTCTTTGGTGATGGCGGCCCAGCGAGTGTGCTCGGTCTGCAAAAACGCGCCCACTTGCTCGATGGCCATGCTGCCGTCGGCCAGCGGGCCGATGGCGGCAATGCGGTCGGCGACCTCGCGCTCTTTGAGCAGCGCGTTGACATCGCGGTTGGCGCGCTGCACCACGGTGGCCGGCGTGCCCGTGGGGGCGACGATGGCAAACCAGCCCACCATCTCGAAGCCGGGCAACGATTCGGCCAGCGCCGGCACTGCCTCGAAGCCGGCCACCCGCTGGGCCGACGTGACGGCGAGCAGGCGCAATTTGCCCGATTTGACGAGTGACGCGGTCGAGGCCAGGTCGGCCACCAGCGCATCAACGTGGCCGCCCAGCGTGTCTTGCACGCCCACGCCCACGGCCGAGTACGCCACCTGGTTCGGCTCGATCTTGGCGCGCGCGGCCAACAAGCGCGAGATCATGCCGCTGAAGGTGCGTGGGCCTTCGTTGCCCAGCGCCAGTTTGCCGGGCGCTGCCTTGGCGCGGT
>JAYVRO010000310.1:0-19138 GCA_043776165.1 Rubrivivax sp.
AACACAGGCGCCGACTTTGTTGCCAAGTCGAGTGACGGCCACACCTTCTTGCTGTGCGACGTGGGGGCCGTGGCCATCTCACCATCGGTGTTTGCCAAGTTACCGTTTGACCCTAGCAAAGACCTGCGCGGCGCCACCATGCTGGCCTATTCCCCGCACTTGCTGGTGGTCCACCCATCAGTACCTGCCAACAACTTGCAAGAGCTGGTCGCCCTGTCAAAGACAACGCCGCTTAGCTTTGCTGTGTCGGCCACCGGCAGCGCGCCGCATTTGGCCGGTGTCGCAGTCGAGCAAGCCACTGGCGCACGATGGACTTACATCCCCTACAAAGGTGGCGCGCAGGCCATCGGCGACACGGTGGGTGGCCAAACGCAGGTGCTGATGAACGGCATGCTGGCGACCTTGCCGCAAGTGCAGGCGGGCAAGCTCAAGCTCATTGGCATCAGCAAAAAGGAACGTTGGCCGCAACTGCCGCAGGCACCCACTATCGCTGAACAAGGGCTGCCAGGGTTCGAGTCGGGCAGTTGGCAAGGCGCGCTGGTGCCAGCCAGCATGCCGCCCGAAGTGCTGGCGCGTTTGTCGGCCGAGCTCACGCGCATCATCCGCACACCCGCTGTGCGCGACAAGCTTGCCACGCAAGGTGCTGAAGTGCACACCATGAGTCCGGCAGAATTCAGTCAGTTCTTTGAGCGCGAACGCAAACACTGGGCCACCGTCGCCTCCCAGGCCAACATCAAGGCCGAGTAGCCATTCTTTTCGCATTCAATAACCATTCACCTGAGGAGCTTCCAATGAGAGAAAACCTGCTGCGCAAAATGTGGTCTGCTGGCCAGGTGCCCGTCAATGGCTGGTTGGCTGTGGCCAACAGCTTTTCTGCTGAGGTCATGGCCCACCAGGGCTGGGACACCCTGACGGTGGACATGCAGCATGGCGTGGTCGACTACCAGGCCATGGTGACCATGCTGCAAGCCATCAGCACCACGGCCACTGTGCCGATGGTGCGGGTGCCCTGGTTGGAGCCCGGCATCATCATGAAGTCGCTTGACGCCGGTGCTTACGGCGTCATCTGTCCGATGATCAATTCAGTGGACGACTGCGCTCGCTTGGTCAGCTATTCACATTACGCACCGCGGGGCATGCGCAGTTTTGGGCCTGTGCGCGCGTCCATTTACGGCGGCGCCGATTACACGCAGCACGCCAACGACACCATCGTGGTCTTTGCCATGATCGAAACCGCGCAGGCGCTGGACCGCCTCGACGCCATCCTCAGCGTAGAGGGGCTGGACGCCATCTACATAGGCCCGTCAGATTTGTCCTTATCGCTCGGGTGCAAGGCCGTGCTCGACGACTGCGAGCCCAAAGCCCAGCAAGCCATTGAGCACATCTTGGCCCGCGCCAAAGCGCACGGCGTCAAAGCGGCCATCCACAACGGTGGCACGGCGCAAGCCAGAAAACGCATTGACTTGGGGTTCGAACTGGTGACCATCGGTTCAGACGCGCGCTTGATGGCTGCAGGCTCGCAAGAAATTTTGTCGGCCATGCGTGCGGGTGCCAAGGCAGCCGCGCCAGGCAGTGTCTACTAACGTCGCAGCGGGGTGACCGTATGAGCACCAAACCCGAGGCCTGGAAGCACGACGGTGTGTGCGTTGTGCCTGCCAACCAGCTTGACAGCAACACCGCACAAACCCCGGGCATGGACCGCAAAGCGGCCATCAACTTTGCCCGCGTGGGCGCGCAAAAACTGTGGGCTGGAACGGTGCACATCCACGCCAACGCCAAGACGGGCGCGCATCACCACGGCGCGCTAGAAAGTGTCATCTACGTTGTCAAAGGCCGCGCCCGCATGCGCTGGGGCGAACAGCTCGAATTTGTTGCAGAAGCGGGCCCGGGTGACTTCATTTACGTGCCCCCTTTTGTTCCGCACCAAGAGATCAACGCCAGCGCCACAGAAACGCTGGAATGTGTGCTTGTGCGCAGCGACGGTGAAGCCGTGGCGGTGAACCTCGACATCGAGCCGGTTGAAAAACCTGAAGGCGTTGCTTGGGTGGATCGCACACACCGATAGGCGCTGACCACTAGTTCGGACGCTGCCCAGCCCTGGCCTGGGCCACCGTCAAACCGGTGGGTTCCAGATGAGTCGGGTCCCAGCCGATCTTCACCGCCGAATTCCAGTCCTCGGCGGTGATTGCAGCGTCAATGGCGGCCTGCAACTTTGCGGGCAGTCCCCAGCGAATACCGCTTGCAAGGCCAGCGTTTTGCGCTGCCGCCGCGAGCTGCAGCAAGTACGGTTTGCGTGGTGCCAAGGGTGAGTCGTCGTCGAGCATGTCCACGGCCATGGACTCCGGCTGACCCGTGGCACTGGTGACGTTATGAAAGCCAAACAACAATTTGGAGTGACCGGTTTCAAATGCGATCTTCTGGTCGGCCGGGCTGCGCCATGCGTCTTGAATCCGAGGTCGCAAGTCGGCCCTTTCCAGCGCCTTGATG
The DNA here is from genome assembly GCA_043776165.1 of Rubrivivax sp. Classification (GTDB taxonomy): domain Bacteria; phylum Pseudomonadota; class Gammaproteobacteria; order Burkholderiales; family Burkholderiaceae_C; genus Rubrivivax. Next base: position 2,488 of record JAYVRO010000310.1, read on the forward strand.
ACGGCCGCCACGCGCACGCGAAAGGTCGGGTAGAGCTCCAACAGTCGCGCGGCGTTGCGCTGCTTTCTGGCGGCTTCGTTCATGATGATCTCCATTGATTTGCGACGTTTCCATACTAGGGTGGCGACGCCCGCATGCCCATCCCTAGCTCGGAGGACATGGCGCAGTCCAAAATGGCGCATGACCATGCCGATGTCCAACAATTCCGTGCAACCGCGCGAGTTTTTGCGCGCCCTGTACGACGCCGCTGTGCAACGCGCCTTGCCAGCGCACATCACAGCGCCCCATTTGCCGACACCACCCGACCCGATCAAGGGTCGCACCGTCGTGATTGGCGCAGGCAAGGCGGGTGGTGCGATGGCCGCGGCGGTGGATGCGCTGTGGCCAGTGGATCGGCCCTTGTCGGGCCTGGTCATTACCCGCTATGACCATGTGCCAGGCGCCTACAGGGCCAAGCCTGGGCGCATTGAAGTGGTGGAGGCGGCGCACCCCGTGCCTGACGAAGCTGGGCGTTTGGCCACGGCCCGCATCACCACGTTGACACAGGGATTGAGCGAGCACGACCTGGTGCTTTGTCTCATCTCGGGCGGCGGTTCTTCGCTCTTGTCCATGCCCGCCTCAGGTCTAACGTTGGCCGACAAACAAGCCGTCAACAAGGCGCTTTTGCGCAGCGGCGCGGCCATCGACGAGATGAACTGCGTGCGCAAACACCTGAGCGCCATCAAAGGCGGGCGAATGGCTGCCATGTGTGCGCCTGCGCGTGTGGTGACGCTGCTCATCAGCGACGTGCCCGGTGACGCCCCCGAGGTCATCGCGAGCGGCCCCACCGTGCCCGACAGCAGCACCTGCGCTGACGCGCTGGCGATCTGCAAACGTTACAGCATCACCTTGTCTGAAGCAGCCCTGCGCGGTTTGCAAAGCGGTGCGTTTGAGACGCCCAAGCCGGGCGATGTGATCTTTGAAGGCCATGAAGTGAAGATGATCGCCACGCCACAACAAAGCCTGGAAGCCGCAGCCACGCTGGCGCGCAGCCTGGGGGTTGCGGCGCACATCCTGAGCGATGAGATGGAAGGCGAGAGCCGCGAGGTGGGCAAAGTGCACGCGGCACTTGCGCGTGCTGTGGCGCGGCGCGGCGCACCCTTCGCCAGACCCTGCGTGATTTTGTCGGGCGGTGAAACCACGGTCACCGTCAAGAGCAAGGGTGGACGTGGTGGTCGGGCCACCGAGTTTTTGCTTGGTTGCGCCATCGCCCTGCAAGGCGAACCCGGCGTGCACGTGCTGGCTGCCGACACCGACGGCATTGACGGCGTCGAAGACAACGCGGGCGCCATCGTCACGCCCAGCACCCTGGCGCGCGCCGCCGCCATGGGCCTGAAAGCGGCTGACTTTTTGGACCGCAATGACGCCTACAACTATTTCAAACCACTGGGGGACCTGATGGTGACCGGACCGAGCTTCACCAACGTGAACGACTTTCGCGCGGTGCTGGTGCTGTGAGCGAAGGCCTCGACCTGCTGACGCCGCCAACGCCGCCCAAGGCCACTCAGTCCATCAGCGCCACGTTGCGCCACCCCGCCTTTCGCGGTTTGATGGCCGGTGGCACGCTGTACTTTGTCGGCAACGCCATGCAGGTCATGGCCACCTCGTGGCACATGGTCGAGATCACGGGCTCGTCCTTCTTGGCCGCACTGGTGCAAACAGCGGTGTTCTTGCCGATGTTTCTCTTTGCATTGCCAGCGGGCGTGTTGGCCGACACCACCGACCGGCGGCGTTTGATGTTGGTCGCTTTATTGGCTCAGGCCTGTGTGCTGGCGCTCTTGGCATTGCTGCTATTTCTGGGTTGGGTGGGTGCCACCTCACTTCTATTGTTGACGTTTCTGTCTGGCACTTGCACGGCACTGCTGTCGCCGTCTTGGAACTCAACCGTGGTCGACACGGTGCCGCGTGATGAGTTGCCGCAGGCCATCACCGGCATCGGCATTTCATACAACTGCGCGCGCGCCCTGGGCCCGGCCATGGCCGGTGCGCTTTATGCCGGCGTGGGCGAAGGCTGGGTGTTCGTCTGCGCTGTGGTGGGTGTTTTGGCGATGCTTGCGTCGGTGCGACGCTTTCCGCCCAGGCCGCATCCGCCATCCAAGTTGCCGGCAGAAAGAATGTGGGGCGGCATGCTCAGTGCGCTGCGGTTTGCGCGCCACAGCGAGCCGGTGTTGGCGCAACTGCTGCGCACGATGGCCTTTGGTGCTGCGGGCTCGGCCTTGTGGGCCCTGTTGCCCGTCATTGGCCAACGCCAGCTCGGCCTGGCCGCCACGGGCTTTGGTTTCTTGATGGCCTGCATGGGGTGCGGCGCCGTGCTTGCTGGCTTGTCGATGGGCCCGCTGCGCATGCGCCTGGGGCTGGAACGCCTGGTGACGCTCGGTGGCGTGCTGTTTGCGCTGGTGATGTTGACGGCGGCCTGGGTGACCTGGCGCCCCGCCGTGTACCTGGCTCTGGCTGTGGGTGGCGGCGCCTGGATGTCAGTCATGTCAACCTTCAACACGGCCACACAGACCAGCGCGCCGCGCTGGGTGCGGGCACGCGCCAACGCGCTGCATGTGCTCAGTGCGCTGGGGGCGTTTGCCCTGGGTTCGGCCTTGTGGGGTGCCTTGGCAAGCGGACTGGGATTGAGCGTCACGCTGACCCTGGCGGCGGCTTGCATGGGTGCTGGTTTGCTCTTGGCGCGGCCTTTTCCTCTGCGCATGAGCGAGCTCGACGAAGTGACCCCTGCCACGCTCAGTGAAGACCTCTTCATCGCCTACCAGCCCGATCCCGAAGCCGGGCCTGTGGCGGTGGAGATCGGCTACCGCATCCGCCCCGAAGACACCGAAGCGTTTCTTGATGCCATCACCCAGCTGCGCGCCTCGCGCCGCCGCGACGGTGCCACCTTGTGGCGCGTTTACCGCGATCTGGGCGACGCGTCACGCTATGTCGAACGTTTCATCGTCACAAGTTGGGCCGACTACTTGCACCAGCGCTCGCGCAGCACCCTGGCCGACCGGGAATTTGAAGCCCAGTTGCGCAGCTTTTTGTTGCCCGGCGAAAGCGCCGTGACACAGCACTACATTGCTGAACGTTGACGATCAACGTTTGAGATGACTCAACCTAGAACGGTGCCTGCCGACGAGGGTGCGCAACTGCATCACGTCGGTGCCTTGGGTGCGGGGTACAAAACCATTTCGGTGCAGCGGAAGATGGCGATGGTCTTGCCGCTTTCAAGGTGGCGCACCGTGGCGTCCCAGACATGCGTGGTGCGCCCGATGTGCACCGGCGTTGCAACACATTCCACGCTGCCCGTTAGCGCCGTGCCGAGGTGGTTGGACTTCAGCTCCACGGTGGTAAAGCCGCTGGCCGTGGCGGGCAAATTCAACACGCAGCCGTAGCCGCAGCAGGTGTCGGCCATGGCCACCACCGCGCCGGCATGCAAGTAGCCGTTGGGGGCCATCAACTGCTCGCACACGGCCATGGTGGCGCGCACCTCGCCCGGGCTGGCCAGTGTGATGTTCAAGCCCAGGTAGCCAGGAAAGCGCCCCTGTCCGCGGGCGTTGAATTGCTCTGCGGTGACGACCATGTTCAGCCCCTTTGCATCAATCGAGTTTGATGCCTGCTGACTTGATCAGCGTGGCTGCCAACAGGGCTTCATCGGCCAAGAATTTATCGAAGGCCGTTTGCGCCATGGGCAAGGGCGTGGCGCCTAACTTTTCAAGTCGTTCGCGCACCTCGGGCAGGGCCAAGATTTTGATGGTCTCGGCGTGCAAACGCTCTTGCACAGCGCGCGGTGTTTTGGCGGTGGTGAAGAGACCCACCCAGAACACGTATGCCGCGTCCTTGAGCCCGGCTTCAACAATCGAAGGCACTTTGGGCAAGGCGTTGGCGCGCGCTGTGGTGCCCACGGCCAAGGCCTGCAATTTGCCCTCGAGAATAAGGGGCAGAGCCGACACCAAAGGCGCAAAAAACCAGTCGATGCGGCCTGACATCACTTCGCTCATGGCCTCGGGTGTGCCGCGGTAGGGCACGTGCTGGGCTTTGATGCCAGCGGCCACGCGGAACTGCTCGGCGTTCATGTGGGTGGCCGAGCCGTTGCCCGCCGAGGCGTAATTCAGCGCGTCGGGTTTGGCGCGGGCCTTGGCCACCAGGTCGGCCACGTCCTTGTAGCCTTTGGCGGGTGAGGTGACCAACACATTGGGCAAGCTGGCCAGTGTGCTGATGCCGTCCAAATCTTTGAGCGTGTCGTAAGGCAGCTTGGCGTAGAGGCTGGCGTTCACCACGTGGCCCGAGCTGTGCACCAAGAGCGTGTAACCGTCGGCCAGCGCCTTGGCCACCATGGCAGCACCCAGCGTGCCACCGGCGCCGGGTTTGTTGTCCACCACCACGTTGGTGCCCAGCGCGGGGCCGAGTCTTTCTGCCAAGGTGCGGGCAATGATGTCGGTGCCGCTGCCTGCGGTGAAAGGCACGACCAGCCGGATGGGCGCGCCTTTGGGCCACTCGGCGTTTTGCGCCAAGGCGGTCTGTGAAGCGAACACAGCCACCAACAAAAGTGGGCTCAACAGGGGACTCAATAAGGTGTTCAACAGGCCGTGCACAACGGTGAGGCGCGGCGGCAAATTTGATGTCATGGGGTCTCCTTTTGGGCTGCATCAACAGGTGCTTGCAGCGGCATGGCCAGCAGCACACGCGCCGGCTTGTCTGTCAGGTTGATGAGTTGGCGTTTTTCACCCGGCGCGTAGCGCGCCGAGTCCCACACGTGCAGCACGGCTTCGGTGCGCTGGCCGTTCAGTTCACTGACCAAAGTGACACTGCCTTCCAGCACCACGTAGTGTTTTTCCATGGGGGAGGGGTCCAGTGTGGTGTGCCCGCCGGGTGCCAGGGTCGACAGCCCCAACCACAACTGCACGGCGGGCCCGGCCTCGTGGCCCTGCAAGCGCTGCATGCTCATGTCAAAGTGGCCAGCAGCTTGGTACTCAGGTGCATTGTTAACTCGAGTGATGTTCAATTTGAGGTCTCCATCAAAGCCGCAGCACGATGCGCTCACTCGCGCCTTCGATCACTCGGCGGTAGGCGGTTTTGGCATCGGTCAATAAAAAACAACCGCTGGCAACGACGGGAAAGGGGCGCAGCTGGCCGGCGTCGAAGCCAGCCTTCATGGCCTGCAGCCGCTCGTTGCTGGCGACGCAGTCCAAGGCCAGTGTGTCGATGCCCACGAAGGTGTGCATGCCCCGGTAGAAGCTGAAGATGTCGAAGGGGATCGCGCGCTCTGTTGTGGCTATGAAGATCTGCGTGGCCCCCTTGGCCATGGCGGTGTTGGCGACGCCAAAATAGACGCTGCCCACGGTGTTGAAAATGATGTCGGCGCCGTGCCCGTTGCTGAGTTCCCGGATGCGCGCGGCCACGTCGTCGCTGAGGCTGTTCACGCTGTGAACGGCCGCGCAGGCGTGGCCAGCAAAGGGCTCGCTGCGGCGCTGCACGGCGATCACGGTTGCGCCCGCCATTGCGGCCAATTGCACTGCTGCCTGGCCCACGCGGCCATTGGCGCCCATCACGGCCACCACGTGGCCGGGCTGCACGTGGCCAGCGCGGCGCAGGCCTTCAAACGCGGTGACAAAAGGCACGCCCACGGCACCGGCTTCATCAAAGGTCAGGGCCTCGGGCTTGTCACGCAATGCGGCCTCCGGTAGCAACAACCAGCCTGCGTGCGAGCCATCGCGTGTGATGCCCAGGTCTCCGCCCGACCCCCACACCGCGCGGCCCAGCCAATGGCTGGCGCTCGCCACCACGGTGCCGGCAAAGTCACGCCCTGGCGTGCGCGGAAAGCGCGCGTGTGGCATCACGCCCAGGGCGGCTTTGACGTCGCTGGGGTTGACGCCTGCGCTGTGCACGCGCACAAGGGCCTGGCCGGCGGGCACGGAGGGCGCTGCGACCATGCTCATCTCAAGCGTTAAGGCGTCAAGGTTGGCAGCCTTGTCGTGCAGGCGCAGTGCGCCCAAGGATTCCAGCGGTGTGCTCATCAAACGGCCGCCAAGCCCAGCATCGCGCGCGCTTCACGCGGGCTGGCCAGTTCACCGCCGAGCTCTTGCACGATGCCACGCGCTTTGTTCACCAACTCGGCGTTGTTCTTGGCCAGCACGCCTTTGCTGAGGTAGATGTTGTCTTCCATGCCCACGCGCACATGGCCGCCCAAAAGCCAGGCCTGCGCAACGATGGGGAACTCTGACCTGCCGATGCCAAAAGCCGACCAGATGGCGCCTGCTGGCAACAAGCTGCGGGCGTAGATCAGCGTCTCGGGGCTGGCGTTGAAGCCGTACTTCACGCCGGTGACAAAGGTCCACATGCCAGGACCGCTGAGCGTTCCGTCGGCGATCAAGTCCAGCGCCAAGTGCATGTCGCCGGAATCAAAAATCTCCAGCTCGGGCTTGACACCGGCGGCGCGCATGGCGCGCGCCATGATGCGCACGTTGCGCGGTGTGTTCATCACCACGTCGGGGCCTGAATTCATGGTGTTCAGGTCGAGAGAGCAGATGTCGGGCTTGAGTGCGGTGATGTGTTCTACACGCGCCAAGGGTGGCAACAAGGTGGTGCCGGGCGCGGCCACTCGGGGGTTGTCTTCGGTGGGCACATAACGGCCACCTGGGCCCGTCGTGAGGTTGATGATGAGTTCTTTGTTGCGCGCACGAATGAGCGCCATCACCTCGCGGTACAGCGCCAGCTCCATCGACGGCTTGCCGGTGGCCGGGTCGCGCACATGGATGTGCACCGCAGCAGCGCCCGCTTCGGCCGCTTCCAGACAATCTTTGGCGATGTGTTCTGGTGTGATGGGCAGGTGTGGCGTCATCTCGGGCTTGGTGAGATTGCCAGTAACAGCGCAGGTGAGCAGGGTTTTTATCATCTTGGTTATCTCAAACGTTGTTAGTGCCAGTCCGCCTGATCACAAGTGCCGCCCACCATCGACCACGATCTTGGTGCCCGTGGCGTAGCGCAAGGTGGTGGCGCAGGCCTGAATGGCGGCGGCCACGTCGTCGGCCGTGCCCACGCGCCGCAGGGGGATGGTGGCGGCGGCTTTGGCGTTGAAGTCGGCGCCACGCCCTGGCACAAAGCCGGTGTCCACCACGCCGGGCGACACCGACAGCACGCGCACCTGCGGCGCCAGCACTCTGGCCAGCGCGTCGCCGATCACGTCCAGCCCCGCTTTGGCCGCGACGTAAGCCAGGTTGCTGCCTGTGCCGGTGAAGGCCGCAATGGACGAGACATTGACGATCAACCCATCACCGCTGGCCTTGAGCAGCGGCGCAAACGCGCGCATGGTGGCAAAGGCCGCGCGCAAATTCAGCCGCAGCATGTCGTCCATCAAGTCGTCTGTTAACGCGTCCAGATCAGCCGCAGGCACCGCCTGGGTGCGCCCGGCGCTGTTGATGAGGATGTGCACGGCGCCGTGCGCTTGGCCGATGTGCAGCGCGGCCGCTTGCAGGCTGGCGCTGCTGAGCACATCAGCAAACTGGGCACTGTGCCCCGTGCCGGGCAACGCTGCCGCCAGGGCATTGGGGCCGCTGGCGTCGGCGCGGTGGTGCAAGAGCACACAGTGCGCACCGAGCAAAGCCAAACGTTGGGCGCTGGCCAGGCCGATGGCGCCCGTGCCACCGGCGATGACGGCCACGCGGCCATCCAGGTGGTCGGTGGGGGTGAAGGGGGTTGTGGTCATGTCGAACGTTGGAAACCGTGAGCAGCAAACAGCGGCAAGTCAAGGAATGGGCGGATGTGGGAACACCCTGTCGCCCGCCAGGAGGTGAAAGTCGCGCTGCAGTTGCGCCACCGGTTGGCCGTTTTTCATGGACTGGGCGCAAGGCGCTACCAGTGACGCGGTGACACCAAACACCGGGTCTTCGTACAAGTGCTCTGTGCCCTCGGGGAACCACTGCGTGACCAGCACTTTGTGCCCTGGCGTGGACACCATGAAATGCAAGTGCGCGGGGCGCAGTGGTTGGCGCCGCTGCACAGCGAGCAGCTCACCGCAGGGGCCATCGGTCGGCACGGGGTAGCCCTTGGGCATGACAGTACGCAGCGCGTAGCGGCCTTGCGCGTCGGTGCTGAAGAGGCCGCGCAAGTTCATGTCGACCTGCGTCGGGTCTTGGTTTTCGTACAGACCCACAGGCGAGGCCTGCCAGACGTCGACTTGCGCGCCCACCACTGGAAGGCCCGCAGCGTCAAAGACCGTTCCGCTCACTTCAAGCGTTGGGCCTGAGGTGTCGCCGCGCGCAATGTTGTCGCCGTTCGCGCAGCGGGGTGCGTTGGCGCGCCAAAAAGGGCCCAACAAGGCGGTGTCTGACTCGACACCACTGCTGGCGCCGGGGTTGTTGATCATGGCCACGAGCGTGGAGATGCCGAGCAAATCAGAGGCCAGGATGACTTCGTTTTTTTCGACGCCAGTGGCCTGACCAATGCCCACGATGAAGCTCACGGCGCGCTCAAATTCCGCTTCGGTAACCTGCTGTTCGCGCACAAAGGCGTGCAGGTGCGTGGTCAGCCCCACCAGCAATTCACACAGGCGGGGATGGGTGCCGTGTGACATGGCGGCATGCACGACGGGCAGCAGGGTGTCGGGTGTGGTGGGCAGTTTCATGACAGAACTATAGGTGCGGGGTCGCGCGCGGCTTGGTCAGCGGCCCGTGCGGAGCATTGCTTGCACGTGCTCACCAATGGCCATTGAAGCCGTGAGCCCGGGCGATTCAATGCCCATGAGTTGCACCAACCCTGCGCAGCCGTGATGTGCAGGCCCGCTGATATGAAAGTCAACGGCGGGCTCACCGGGCCCGCTGAGCTTGGGGCGGATGCCGCTGTAGTCGGCGTGCAGGGCGCCCGCAGGCAGGGCAGGCCAGTAGCGACGAATGTCGGCTTCAAAACTGGCCGCGCGCTGGTTGTCGACGCTGTAGTCGAGCACGCTGTCGTCGTCGTCAGGCGCCGACGGCAGCCACAACACATCGGGTCCAAAACGCGCGGCCCCGCTCATGTCGAGTGTTAGGTGTGTGCCCAGACCCCCGTCCACTGGCGTGGGGTAGATCAAATGACTGAAGGGCGCGCGGCCTGACAGCGCAAAGTAGTGGCCTTTGGCCAAGTGGCGCTGCGGGATGTGCAGCGGGGGCAAGCCTTGCATGCTGTGCGCCACGGCCTGGGCTTGCAGGCCAGCGCAGTTGATGAGCCAGTGGGCGTGCATCTCGAAACTCTGCGCTCCGCCCGTGCTGATGAGCCACGCGTCGTTCACCCTGCGCGCGCCCGTCAGCGGGCTGTTGAAGGCCACCAAGGCGCCGGCGTTTTCTGCGTCCCCCAGCAGGGCGGTCATCAAGGCGTGGCTGTCAACAATGCCGCTGCTGGGCGACAGCAAGGCAGCCACGGCGTCCAGCTGCGGCTCCAGGCTCAGGGTTTGATGTCGTGTGAGCCAGCGCAGGTCATCAACACCATTGGCAGCGGCTTGCGCGGCGATGGTTTTGAGCTTGGGCAAGTCGCCCTCACGCGCGGCCACCAAGAGCTTGCCGCAGCGGCGGTGCGGCACGCCACGTTCACTGCAATAAGCGTAGAGCAACTCTCGCCCGCGCAGGCACAGGCGACCTTTCAAACTGCCGCGTTCATAGTAGATGCCCGCGTGAATGACTTCGCTGTTTCGTGACGAGACACCACCGCCATAGTGGCCCTGGGCTTCCAGCACCAGCACCTCACGCCCGGCCAGTGCCAGTGCCCGTGCCACGGCCAACCCGACCACGCCAGCGCCGATGACGACACATTCAACGCCGTCCATGCGCGCGATCAGTCAACGCCGATGCTGGACAAGGCTTCGTCCAGCGCCAGCAAATCTGCAGCGGTGTTGTAGGCCTGCACGGCCACGCGCACGTAGCAGCGCCCAGCGTGCTGGGTCACGGGCACCTCGATGCGGAAGTCATCAAAGAGGCGGTTCTTCAGGGCCAGCGCATCGCGGTGGGGTACGGGGATGGGCGCCATCTGAGCAAAGTCTTCATCACGCGCAATGGGCGCCAAGTTGTAGCGTCGTGCCACGCGGTGCATCAGCGCCATGGCCATGGTGTGGCAGCGCGCACGGTGGGCGGGCCAGCCGCGCTGGGCTTGAAACTGGATGGCTGCAGGCACGGTCAAAAAGGCGGCCACGTCACGGGTGCCTTGCCATTGCATGCGGCGTTCCAGCAGCGTGTTGCCGGTGAATGAATCGGTCACCACCGGGCCGCTGGCTGGGGCCAGATAGCCCCAACTGGTGACATTGGAATGCAGGGCCGCATGGTGCTCGGGCCGCACATGCAAGAAGGCCGTGCCCTTGGGCGCGCTCAGCCACTTGTGGCAGTTGCCGGTGTAGAAATCGGCGCCGATCTCAGTCAGGTTCAGGTCAATTTGGCCAGGCGCATGGGCACCGTCAACGAGTGTGGTGATGCCACGTTCGCGCGCGGCTTGGCACAGCGCTGCTACCGGCAAGATCAGCGCCGTGGTCGAGGTGATGTGGCTCACAAAAATGACCTTGGTGCGCGCTGTTGTGGCGCCCAGCAAACGATCAACAAACTGCGCCGCATCAAAAGGCAAGGGGATCTCGACGCGCTTGAGACTGGCGCCTTGCGCTGCGCAGACACGCTCGAAAGTCGCCATGCAGGCGCCGTATTCCAAGTTGGTGGTGATGACTTCGTTGCCTGGCTTCAAGTCCAGCGAGCGTGCAACGATGTTCACGGCCGTGGTGGCGTTGGGCACGTAAACCAGGTCATCAGCCTGTGCGCCAAGATAAGTGGCCAAGGCGTCACGTGATTCACGCAGCAGGCTGGCCGATCGGCGCCCCAAAAACTGCACGGGGTTGCGTTCCATTTCGTCCTGCCAGCTGTGCAGCGCGGCCATCACCTCGCGTGGGCAAGCGCCGTAAGAGCCGTGGTTGAGGAAGACGACGTCGGGGTCGAGCAAGAACTCGTGTTTCATGGTGTGTCGCGGTGTGTCGCGGTGTGTGGCGGTGTTTGACTTGCAAATTGGGCTTGAAAGACGGTGCTATTGTCCCTGTGCAACAGGGGGGTGCTGCCTAGGATCAGTCTCATCTACGCCCACCCGAGACACCCCATGGCCGACGTGATCGACGCCAAGCCCAGCGCTGCCCAAACTGCCCCTGCCCAGGCCCTGGACGCCATGGCGCTCGCGCGGTCCGGGCAACTGACCTTGCAGCAGGTGATGGAACACGCCCAGGCGCTGCAAAACGCCGGGCAATCGGACACCGCTGCGCAGCTGTATGCCACCTGGATCGAGCACACGCAAGCCTCGCTCAAACACGTGGCGTGTTTCAACTGGGGTACTTTGCTCTCTGCACTCGGCCGTGAAGCCGAGGCTGAAAAGGCCTATTGGCTGGCCTTGACTTCTGACCCGCACTTCCCGCCAGCGCACCTGAACTTGGGCCACTTGATGGAGCGCCGTGGCCAGCGCGATGAAGCGCTTGCGCAGTGGGCCCTGGCCATCAAGCACACCACGCCACCCGTGCCCGCCAACATCGAGCTGCACCTGCATGCCCTGAACAACAGCGCGCGCTTGTTAGAGACCATGAAGCGGTTGCCGCAAGCGCAAGCCTTGATGGAACAGAGTCTCGGCTTGCGCGCAACGCAGTTTGACGTCATCCAGCACTACGTGCATGTGCGGCAAAAGCAGTGCATCTGGCCGCTGTACCAGCCGCTGGGAGACGTGACGCTGAACATGCAGTTGGTGGGCACGTCGGCCCTGGCGATGATGAGTGTGAGCGACGACCCCGCGCTGCAGCTCATGGCCGCCATGCGCTTTGTGCATGAACGTGTGCCCAAGCCGCCGGCCACGCCGCTGTACACACCAAAGCAGAAGGGCACCACGGCGCACACGGGGCGCACAGGACGAATTCGACTGGGCTACTTGTCAGGTGACTTGCACCACCACGCAGTGGGCCTCTTGATCGCCGAGCTGCTGGAGCTGCATGACCGCAGCCGCTTTGAAGTTTTCGCCTTCTGCTGGACGCCCGAGAGCGACATGCCGCAGCGCAAGCGCTTGCTGCGCGCTGTGGATCACCATGTGCGACTGGCCGGTGTTGACGACCGCACTGCGGCCAGGCTCATTGCCGAAGCCGGTATCGACGTGCTGGTGGATTTGCAAGCACTCACCAGCGGCGCGCGCCCTGCCATCCTGGGTTATCGCGCGGCGCCCGTGCAGGTCAGCTACTTGGGTCTGCCAGGCACCTCGGCCTTGCCGGGAGTGGACTGGTTGATTGCGGACCGCTTTGTCATGCCACCCGAGCTGCTGCCTTACTGCACCGAGAAGCCCATCTACCTGCCGCACTGCTTCCAGGTGAGCGACCGCGACCGCGAACAAGCCCCGCCGCAAACAAGGGCACAGCACGGCTTGGCGCAAGACGCCTTTGTTTTTTGCTCCTTCAACAACACCTTCAAGTTCACCGAGCCCATGTTCAACATGTGGCTGCGCGTGTTGAAGCAAGTGCCCAATGCCGTGCTGTGGCTCTTGGCCGACAACGACACGGCGCGCGCCAATTTGCAGGCCGCTGCCGCAGCGGCGGGCGTCGATGCCCAACGTTTGATCTTTGCTGGCCGTGTCTCACCGGCCGAGTACCTCACGCGGTTTCAACTCGCTGATGTGATGCTCGACACATTCCCCTACAACGCGGGCACCACCGCGAGTGACGCGCTGTGGATGGGCATCCCCATCGTCACGCTGGCCGGGCGCAGCTACATCTCACGCATGGCGGGCAGCCTGCTCACGGCCGTGGGCTTGCCCGACCTCATCACTGAGAGCATGGCCGCCTACGAAAAACTGGCCGTCGATCTGGGGCGCAACCCAGCGCGCGTGGCGTCTTACAAGCGCTACCTGGCGGAGCATGGCCGCAGCTCTGCGCTCTTTGCCATGCCACAAATGGTGCGTGACATCGAAGCTGAATTTGCGCGTTTGGCACTGGCCGCGCGCGCATGAGTACCGCATGCTGAAGTGCTGAAGTGCTGTACCTTTGACATGACCTGAACATCGTGAGCGACGAAGCCACCTGGGACTTGGACAACGACGCGCTGGCGCATGCGTTGAGCTGGCTCACGCGCCACCACGGGCGCGAGCGCTCGGTGGAGTCGCTGTTGGCCAGCACATCGGTCGTGGGTCGTTTGGGGCCGGATCAAGCGCTGCGCGTGTTGCGAGATGCGGGGTTCAATGCCGGCTTGGTGCAGCGGCCCGTCAACGAGCTGAACCACCTGCTGCTGCCCGCTGTGTTGTTGCTCAAAACTGGTGACGCGTGCATTGTTGCTGCGCGCCGCGACACAGCAGGCCAGGCCACGCGCTACCAAGTGGTGATGCCTGGGCGCGAATGCCACGCGCTGGAGGCCAGTGAAGCTGAACTGGCATTCGAATACACCGGCGTTGCACTTGTTGCTACGCCTCGTGTCGACACCGCACTCGATGGCGATGAGCCCCTGCTGCGCGACCCCGGCAAACACTGGCTCTGGGGCACGATGCGCCGCTTTGCGCCGCACTACCGCGCGGCCTTGCTCGCGGCGATGCTGTCCAACCTCTTGATGCTGGTCACGGGCCTGATCACCTCGGTGGTGTTTGACAAAGTCATTCCGCACCAGGCGTTCGTCACGCTGTGGGCGCTGGCCAGCGCGGGGGCCTTGGCGTTGATGTTCGACCTGGCAGCGCGACAGTTGCGCGCGCACCTCATTGACCTGGCCGGACGCAAGAGCGATCTCATCGTTGGCAGCCTGTTGTTTCACCAAACACTGGCCGTGCGCATGGAGCATCGCCCGGCCTCATCGGGTGCGTATGCTCATACGTTAGGACAAATCGAAGTGGTGCGCGAGTTTTTTGCCTCCGCCACGCTGGCGGCCTTATCCGACCTGCCTTTCATTTTTGTTTTTGTCGCCATGACCTTTGTGGTGGGTGGGCCGCTGGGTTGGGTCCTGGTGATCGCCCTGCCGCTTTTGGTCTTGTTGGCCGCCGCCATCCAGGGCGCGCTGCGCCGTGCCATGTCGACCAACCAACAGCAGCAAGCCGATCTGCACGGCGTGTTGGTCGAGTCGGTGGATGGCATAGAAGACATCAAGGCCTCGGGCGCGCAGGGCCGCTTTTTGCGCCAGTACGAAGACAGCACAGCGGGCGCGGCCGAATCCATGCTGCGCTCGCGCCGCATCACGGCCTGGACACAAAACCTCAGCGCAGTGGCGCAACAACTCGTCACCCTGGTGATGCTGGTGTGGGGGGTGTATTTGATCGACGACAAGCTCATCAGCGGCGGCGCCTTGATTGGCGCAGTGATGTTCGCTGGGCGCGCTGTGGCGCCTATATCCAGCGTGGTGCAACTGGCCACGCGCTACCAGGGCGCACGCGCGGCCATGCGCGCATTGGACCGTGTCATGCGCCAGCCCGTGGAGCGCGAAGCAGGCCGCGTTTACGTGCCACGCAGTGAGCTCAGTGGCCGCATTGCCCTGGTCGACGTGGGCTTTGCTTACCCGAGCGTTGCGGGGCAAGAAGCGCCGCAGGTTTTGAAAGGCGTGACGCTGCGCTTTGAGCCCGGTGAACGCGTGGCCATCCTCGGGCGCATTGGCTCGGGCAAGAGCACTGTGCTGCGTGTATTGGCGGGGCTTTACCAACCCAGTGAAGGGCTGGTGGACGTCGACGGCATGGACCTGCGCCAGATCGACCCGGCTGACTTTCGCGCGCGTGTGGGCTACGTGGCGCAAGAACCGCGTTTGTTCACCGGGTCGCTGCGTGACAACGTGTTGCTTGACCGCGCAGCCGCTGACCCGGGCAAGCTCAGCGACGCCGCGCGTTTGACGGGCCTGGACCGGGTGGCAGCGGGCCATCCGCTGGGCTGGGACCTGCCCGTGGGCCAGAGTGGCGCGCTCTTGTCGGGAGGACAGCGCCAGTTGGTGGCGCTCACGCGTTGCCTTGTCACCCAGCCACAAATCCTATTGATGGATGAACCCACAAGCTCGATGGATGCGCAGTCGGAGGTCGCGTTTTTGCGCCAGTTAAAACAAGCCAGCGCGAACTGCACGCTGCTGATGGTGACGCACCGTCCGGCCGTGCTGGAACTGGTGCAGCGCGTGGTGGTCGTGGATGGCGGGCGCGTGGTGCTGGACGGGCCCAAAGAGCAGGTGTTGGCCGCGTTGGCGGGCGCCAAGCCTGCTGGCACCAAACCTGCGGGCGCGATGAATTCGGGCGGCGACAACAAAGTGCATTTGCATCCAAGCGCGCAACCCGTCGAGCGCGAAGCCGCACTTTGATGTGCATTAGCTTTCCACATGAGCTGGTTTAAACGATCACCCGATACCGCGCTGCGCGTGGGCGACGTGGCGTACCTCACCGCTGTGCGTGCCGCGCAGGTGAGCCAGTCCACGCCTGGCGCCACCGGGGCCATTTACCTGATGCTGCTGTTGGTGGCCAGCGCCGTGGCCTGGGCGGCGGTGGCGCAGGTGGACATCATTGCCAGGGCCGATGGCCGTGTGGTGCCGGATGGGCGCGAGCAAGTCATCGCGAGCCTGGAAGGCGGCATCCTGCGTCAACTGCTGGTGCGCGAAGGCCAACAGGTGGAAGTGGGCACCGACCTGGCGCTGCTCGACCCCACGCGCGTTGAAGCGCAGCAAGCCGAGGGGCAGACCAAACGTTTGTCTTTGCGCGGTGCGGTGGCCCGGCTGGAAGCTGAAGCCACGGGCAGGCCGCTGCACTTTGCAGCCGAATTGGCGCCGGCCCGCGCGGTGGTGCAAGGCGAGACAGAAAACTACCGTGCACGTCAAACGGCGTTGAATGAGGCCGTGGCCATCAACCGGCGCAGCATTGACCTGTTGCAGCGTGAATTGCTGATGGCCGAGGGCATGTCGGCCAAAGGTTTGATGAGCGAAGTGGAGGTCATGCGCGTGCGACGTCAGGCCAACGAGCTGAACCTGCAAACACAGGAGCGCATCAACCGTTTTCGTCAGGAAGCCAGCGCCGAACTCGTGCGTGTGCGCACGGAGCTGTCAATGCTCGAAGAGCAGATGGTGGTGCGCGACGACGTGCTGCGCCGCACGGTGCTCAAGTCGCCCGTGCGCGGCATCGTCAAGAGCATCAAGGCGCAAACCGTGGGCGGCGTGGTGGGCGCGGGCGCGCCCGTGATGGAGATCGTGCCCGTGGGCGGCACGCGGGTGCTGCTGGAAGCACGTGTGCGCCCGGCCGACATCGGTTTTGTGAAGGTGGGGCAAACCGTGCGCGTCAAGCTCAGTGCTTACGAGTACACGGTGTACGGGGGCCTGAGCGGCACCGTGCAGGCCATCAGCCCCGACGCCATCAGCGACAGCGACCGCAGCAACATGGAAGGCAGCTACTACCGTGCCCTGGTGCGCGCCGATGTGTCGACACTCACGGCCAATGGCCAGCCCTTGCAAGTGCTGCCGGGCATGACGGGCAGCGCCGAGATCCGCACCGGCCAGCGCTCGGTGTTGGGCTTCTTGCTCAGGCCAATGATGAAAACGCAAGAGGCCTTCAGGGAGCGTTGAAGTCAGCGCTTCACGCCAGATCGGCTGGGCTCTGCAAATCGTTGGCGCGCGGTTTGCGCAACTTGTGCCAAAGATGGGGCAAGAGCAAACGCATGGGCAAGCGCTGGTAGTGA
>JAYVRO010000311.1:0-5094 GCA_043776165.1 Rubrivivax sp.
TCGATTTGGAGCCGCCGTCAGGCTGGGTTGACATGGCCAGCTTCAACGCTGAGCTGGCCAACGAACTGCTGCCCTTGCACGCTGATGCCCACGCGCCCATCGACCAAACCCTGCGTCAAGGCACACAAACCTTGGGTGACCTGCTTGACCAGGGCCACCCGCTGGTGCGCTTGTTACGTGGACGCATCGAACAAGCCATCGCGAGTTATTTGGCTGGATTAACAGACGACATGACACACCCGATGTTGCGCCATCGCCGTGGCCCTTGGCGCATCGCTGACTCTTGGTCGTCGCGCCTGCGCAGCGGCGGCCACCATGTGAACCATGTGCATCCGCATGGTTGGATCAGTTCGGCCTACTACGTTGCTGTACCGCCCGTGGCCACCGACAAGCGCCAAAAGCAGGGCTGGTTGCAATTTGGCAGAAGTGATATTGCGCTGGCCCCGGAGCACGAGCAGTTCAATGTGCCGCAGCGCTGGGTTGAGCCCGTACCTGGGCGGCTGGTGCTTTTTCCGTCCTACCTGTGGCATGGCACGGCATCGTTCAATGACACGGCGCATCGTTTGACGATTGCGTTTGATGTCAAACCAAGATGAGCGTGCACCCGGGCATCCAGAACGACACGTCGGTCACATGTGACGGCTTGCATGACAGGTAAATGTTGCCCGAACCCAACAAATTTCTGCGTTAACAAAGACTTTTGTCAGCGGATGCAGTGGCGATGCAGTTCGATAGGGTCCTTCAAACTGCGCGTAGTTCTACCTATGGGGCGGTTCCCGACATCAACAATTGACCTTGGTTGATTTTTCGCAGAGGCCGGGTGCGTTTGACCATCGTCGAAACAATCTCATCGCTTTCCCCGTCCCCGCACCGCTTGCGCAAAGTGACAATCAGGAGACATGTCGCGGACAGAGTCTGAGTCGCGTTCTACAAGGGCGGCCGGCAAGGCGTACCGAGACAGGGTTCATCCATCAACCTTCATTGCTTCAGGAGAGCGTTTCATGTTCAAGAGAACCAAAATTAGCCTTGCAGCTGTTTCACTGTGTGGCGGTTTGGCTGTTGTTGCCACGGGCGCGATGGCGCAAACCGGGCAGCGCATCGAAATCACGGGCTCGTCGATCAAGCGTGTGGACGCCGAAACCGCGCTGCCGATCACCACCATCACCAAGGCCGAAATCGAGCGCACCGGCGCCACCACCGCGCAAGACCTCGTGAACATGATTCCGTCCAACTTCGGTGGCAACGTGGTGGCCAACAACGTGGGCGCGACCGGCGTGGCTTCGACCGCCAACCTGCGCTCACTGGGCGCCAAGTACACCCTGGTTTTGTTGAACGGCCGCCGTCTGGCCAACTTCGCTTTTGGCAACAGCCCTGTTGACCTGAATTCCATCCCGTTGGCTGCCGTCGAAAAAGTTGAAGTGCTGCGCGACGGCGCTTCTGCCGTTTATGGCGCTGATGCTGTTGCAGGCGTCATCAACTTCATCTTGAAGAAGGACTACACCGGCGGTGAAGTGTCTGGCTACACCACCAAGACGCAAGATGGCGGTGGTGATGTCTCCACGGTCACCATCACCGGTGGCATTGGGAATCTAGCGACCCAGGGCTACAACATCCTGCTAAGCGCCAGCCATGAAGACGGCAAGGTGCTCAGGGCAACCGATCGACCGACCTTCGCCGGCAGTGCCAATCGGCCTGACCTCGGCATCAACAAGTCGTCGCCTCGCAATGGCATACCGAACCTGAACTTCACAGACACCAAGGGCAACAAGTACACCGGCGTGAACCCGCTGCGCTACAACGGTTGCGACAGTGTCGAGTTTGCGTTGGTGATCCGCACAGCGACGCAGTGCGGTACCGACTACGTCAAGTTCATTGACTTGATCCCCAAGCAAACTCACGACAATATTTTTGCGCGTGGTGTGTTCAACCTGAACAACGACAACCAGCTCTATGCAGAGTGGGTGCATGCCAAGGACAACACCGTCTCGACCTACTCGCCTGCGCCGTACACAAGGCCCATGTCCTACCCGACGACGGGTCGCTTTTACCCCAAGACCATCACCTTGCCCAAAGGTATGACGCTGGCCAAGGGCTACATCATGCCCAACGGCACGGTGCTTGCCGCTGACACGGTGTTGGCTGCCGACTTGGCCGTAACGCCCACGGGCAACCTGACCGGCACTTGGCGCACAGTGGCCGGTGGCGGCCGCACCGACATCACCGACAACAAGAGTGATCGCATCCTGTTGGGCGCCAAAGGCACCCTCGCAGGTTGGGACTACGACACCGGCATCACGCAGTCCAAGAGCGAGGGCGTCATTTCCTTCGGCCCTGGAAAGTTCAGCTACGCGAAGTTGACGCCCTTGGTTAATTCGGGCGCCATTAACGTTTTTGGCTCGCAGGACGCCACCAGTTTGGCGGCATTGAACAGTGCCTTGCTGTCTGGCCCTGAGCAAAGTGCGATTTCCAAGTCCACGGAGTTTGACTTCCGTATCTCGCGCGACCTTTTCAACATGCCAGCAGGCCCTGCTGGGTTCTCGTTGGGTGTTTCGTTCCGCAAAGAAAGCCTTGACCAGATCTCTTACCCAGTTTTGGCTTCTGGCGATGAGGTCGGTGGCGGCGGTGAGATTCCTTCTGTCAAGGGTGATCGCAAGGTCTATGGCGTGTTCACCGAAGTCGAGATCCCCTTGGCCAAGGGCCTGGAGCTGGGCTTGAAGGCGCGTTACGACAACTACAAAAACGGTTTTGGAACGTCGTTCAACAACCTCAGCCCACAGGCTAACTTGCGTTTCCAGGTGAGCCCGGATTTTTTGGCGCGCGCTTCATTCGGCCAGGGCTATCGGGCCCCGACTTTGTTTGAGAACCTGCGCCCCTTCACCATCAACAACACCAACGCCAACTGGAGCGACCCCATTCGTTGCCCGGCCGGCAAAGCCATCACCAACACCATCAACCCAGTGGGTGACCTGCAAGACGAGTGCAATGTGCAATTGACGTCTGGCGTGGAAGGCAACCGTACCGTCAAGCCAGAGAAGTCGAAGCAATATTCAATGGGCATCGTGTTCGCGCCCACGGCCAACACCAGCATCACGCTCGATTATTGGGATGTGCGCATCAAGGACGCGGTGGTCTTTAAGTCTGAGATCGAGGTCTTGCAAAACCCCGACAAGTTCAAGGACTTTATCTATCGCTACGACCCGAAGAAGTTCCCTGATGGTTACACAACCGGCAAGGCCAACACGATTGCTGGAAGCCAGAACAAAGACTTCCCGATTGCGTTCATTTACCTGCCTTATGACAACGCCGCGAGCTTCTTTGCGGCGGGTGTTGACATCAATGCCCAATGGCGCACGAAGGTCGAGGGATTTGGCGCGGTGAACGTGAACATTGACGGCACGTACTACACGAAGCATGGCTACCAGAACTATGGGTCGGCCAAGGTCAGCGACATTGCTGACTACAAAGACTTCGGACCGGTGCCCCGTTGGCGCCATGCCTTGACGTTTGGCTTCTCGTCTGGAGCCTTCAATGGCTCGTTGACAAACAACTACACGAGTGGCTACAACGACTACACCAACGTCGACGCCATTGACCCACCTAGCTATCCTGAAAGGCGTGCGGTGGCGGCTTACACAACTTGGGACGCACAAGTGGGTTGGAAGGGTTTTAAGAACTTCGAGTTGTTGGCGGGAGTCAAGAATCTGCTGAACACCGACCCGCCATCATCGCGCACGGAAACCAACTTCCAGACGGGCTACGACGCGAGCTTCACGAACCCACTCGGCCGCACGTACTACATTCGCGCCAAGTACAAGTTCTTCTGAGCAGGTGCCGCGTGGTTGTCACGACCGGTGACTGCCACGCAGCTTGATTGCACTAACAGCGGGCCGCATGAGCGGCCCGTTTGCATTGGCGATCTACGCGCGCAATGGCAAGCCGACATGACGAGGCTGATGAAGGTCATCACCTAGACTGCCGGACTACATCGCACACAGCACGTTGACCGGAGAAACACATGAAATCGACACCATCACGGCTCCCCACGGTGGCTGGGTTGATCCTTGCATTGAGCCTTGCGCTTGGTGCCTGCACAACACCGACAGCTAACGCGCCAGGGCCACAGGCGGGCGTGCCCGCAGACGTCGCCACAGGAAGCAATTTGCCACGTCGCGACCGCAAAAACGGGGTCATCGAAGTGAACCCCGATTCAGTGGCTGACGCGATGCGCGGGGCCACAAGGAACACTGGAAAGTAGTCGAGGCAAGACCTGCATTCCATGAATCAAAGCCCGCCGCCTTTTGACGACCCCGATCCCAATAGTCCGGCAACTTCTCGCGAGTCAGACGACACAAATCGCACCGACGCCATCCCCCTGGCCACCTAAGCCGAACGCGCCTACCTCGAATACGCGCTGAGCGTCGTCAAAGGCCGCGCGCTGCCCGATGTGAGCGACCGGCAAAAGCCCGTGCAGCGGCGCATCTTGTACGCCATGGTGCGCATGGCTCAGGGCTTTTCGCAGCGCTACCCGTTGGTGGATGGCCAACAACTCTGGCAGCCGCGATGGCGATGGCGCTGCGGCCATGCGCTACACCGAGACGCGCTTGGCGCCCATCACGCGTTTGCTGCTCGACGAGATCGACGAAGGCGCGGCTGAGTTCGTTTTCGCGGTCAAAGCCATCAAAGGTTTTCGCGACCTCAGCCTTCAGGCAGCTGCACGCCCTCAGTGTCTTTCATGATCAGGGGTGACGCGCACTGGAATCATGAAAGTTGGCTTGACGCAGGTGTCGCTGGCTGGCGCTGGACGGGTGCACGCCCACGGCGGCGGCTTCAAGAAGTTCACTTTCCTGAAGGTGAGTGGCCCAGTTGCTTGAGGCCAGTGGGGCAGTACGTCAGCGCGGTCTCGCCAGTAGGTCTCGCCAGTAGCATGGGCGCCTCTATACTCGCGCTTGACCAAGCTTGGTCATCTGTCTCGGGTAACCCTGGCATGCAGACCACTGAGGTGCACTATGCAAGTCAACATCTACGAAGCCAAGACGCGCCTGTCAGAGTTGGTGGATCAGGCGCATGCGGGCCAGACGGTGATCATCGCCAAGG
>JAYVRO010000312.1:0-19084 GCA_043776165.1 Rubrivivax sp.
GCAAAAGCTTCAATGGTGTTTTTGTCGGCGCAGTCGGGGTGGTCGCGCTCGAAGATCGAGTAGACAAATTGGCGATCGATCGGGCGGCGTTTGCTGGCCAAAAACTCGGGCAGTTTTTTGCGGCGTTGCTCCAAGGTGGGCGCACCTTCGCCGGTCCACACAAAAGCGTCCAAGGCCAAGCGTGACACCCGCTCGGGGTGGCGCTGGGCAAAGAGTGCTGCGCGAAGCGCACCTGACGAAATGCCGTAGGTCAAGAAGCTGGTGATGCCGCGCAGCGCAGCGATGGTGTCGGTAGCGGCTTTGAGGTCGTCGGCACCGTTGGCGATGTCGCAATAAATGTCGCGGTGCTTGGCGCTCTTGCCGTAGCCCTCCATGTCCACGCACCAGCACACAAAACCTTGCTGCGCAAACCAGTCCATCACGGAAGAAAACGGGCGGCCCGGCACGCTCAAGTCAAACGTTGGTTGGCTGGCCATGGAGGAGCCATGCACAAACAGCACTGCGGGTTTTCCATCAGGCGAGCCAACGAATTTTTCCCACAAAAAGAGGCGCACATCGCCATCGGTGGTGGGCTTGGTTGTCCAGTGTTCTTGGCCGGTAACGCTTGAAATCATCGTGTCTTCCTTGATGTGTGTTGAATGAATGGTGTGGGCTTGAATCTCAATCGACTTTGGCACCGGTTTCTTTGATGATGCGCGCCCAGCGGTCGCGCTCTTCGCGGAAATAGACGTCCATCTCTGCGGCGTTGGAACCCACGGCTTCGATGCCTGCTTCTGAAAAATAAGCCCTCACTTCTGCTGAAAGCAGGGCTGCTTTGGCATCTCGCTGCAAACGCTCGACGATGGCAGCGGGCGTGCCTTTGGGTGCCAGCAAGCCCATCCACACGTAAGCTGAATAGTTGGGCAGTCCCGACTCGGCCAGCGTGGGCACATCGGGCAATTGCGCTGACCTGGTGACACCGCTCACCGCCAGCGGGCGCAACTTACCGGCCTTGATGTGGCCCATCATGCCCGCGCCGCCGGGGAAAGACAGCAGCACCGTGCCCGCGAGCAAATCCGTCGTGGCCTGGCCACTGCCGCGGTAGGGCACATGCGTCATCTGGACACCGGCCATGCTGGCAAACAGGGCCATGAACAGGTGCTGACCACTGCCATTGCCAGAAGATGCGTAGTTGAGTTGACCGGGCCGTGCTTTCGCGTAGGCAATGAGTTCGGCCACGGTCTTGACCGGCAAGCTCGGGTGCACCACCAGCACGCCACTTTCGCGGCCCAGCAAAGAGATGCCCGCGAAGTCGTCCACCGGGTTGAAGCTGAGCTTGCTGTACAGGCTCGCGCTGATGGCGTTGGTTTGTGATGCCAGCAGTAGCGTGTAGCCATCGGGTGCCGCTTTCGCCACGGCTTCGCTGCCAATGGTGGCCCCCGCGCCGGGGCGGTTGTCGATGATGACCTGCTGCTTGAGGCGGCGCGACATGTCGTTGGCGATGGCCCGCATGGGGCCGTCGACCGCGCCACCTGGCGAGAAGGGCACGATCACGCGGATGGGTCTGTTGGGGTAGTCCTGGGCCTCGGCTTCAAGCGCTGTTAACGTTCCGAATGACACGACCAAGAGCGCAGCCATGAACCGCGTTGCGAGGCTGTTCATGGCTGTGCCAATGTCGTCACCTGTGAAACGTTGGCCGCGTTGCCGATGTCACGGCACGCCGCAATGAGCTCGTTGATGCGCGGCGCGCCCAGCACACCGTCGCCCAGGTGATGGAACTTGCCCTCCAGCGCGGCATTGCTGAGCGGCCGTTGCAACGACCCAATGGCGTTTTCAACAAAGATATGCACACGGCGCCCGTCGTTCAACACGGCGGTCACGTCGACCGAGGCTTCATCGATGCTGTTGTCGACGGTGGCCACGACCTTGCGGCGCAGCGCCACAACGTCAGGTCGAGTGACGATGCTGTCTTCAAATTCTTCCTCGCCGGCGCGGCCGAAGATGAGACCCGCAGCGCAGCCGTGGTACACGCTGAATTTGGCTTGTAGGCCGTTTGCGGGCTCCTTCTTGCCCGTCAGCTCCAATACCAGCGAGTGCACTTTGAGTTCGATGTTTTGCACTTGATCAGGCCTGACACCTTGTTCACGCAACTGCACACAGGCGTCAATCGAGGGGTGGATGACGATGCCGCATGCAAAGGGCTTGTAGGTGTTGAGCGAGATCTCGAACTGCTGGCCCAGGCCCACGGTGGCTTCGTTCCAGTCGTATTTGGTGGACACCACTTGCACCAGGCCGCGCGGTGCTTCCAGGGCACGCGGGCTGGCCGTAAAACCTTGCTGCGCCATCAACGCCGACATCAACCCCGCGCGTGCCGCGGCACCGGGGTGCAATGGTTTGGTCATGCTGCCAAATTGCTCGCGCAGGCCCACGGGTTGCGACGCTGCAATGCCGATGGCCATTTGCGTTTGCTGCTCGTTCAAGCCGAGCAAACGCGCACAACCGGCGGCGGCGCCCAACATGCCGGTACTGCCGGTGATGTGCCAACCACGGTCGTAGTGCTCGGGGTACATGACGTTGCCGATGCGGCAAGACACATCAATGCCCAGCACCAAGGCGTCGATCAATGAGCGGCCACTGGCGCCCTTCAACTCCGCCAAGGCGAGCAAGGCCGAAGCCACGGGGCCGGCGGGGTGAATGATGGTCTTGAGGTGCGTGTCGTCGAAGTCAAACGTGTGGGACGAGATGCCGTTGATGAGCGCCGCACTGCCCACGTCCACGCGCTCCTTTCGGCCCAGCACGGCCGCCTGCGGCGCGGGTTGCAGCACTTGGCAAGCCTGGAGGGCGGCGGTTGTGGATTCGTGGTGCGACGCGCCCACAGCGCAGCCCAACCAGTTGAGCAAGGTGCGGTGGGCTTCGGCGTCCACCGCGTCGCTCCAGCCGCGTGAAGGATGGGTGGCGACAAAACGCGCCAGGACTTGCGTGATGGGCGGGGCGTTGTGGTCTGCTGCGACGGCGGTATTGCGGGCCATTGTTGACTTTCGAGATGAGTGATGTAGGTCAAGAATCGAGATCGATCTTGCGGGCGCGGGCCAAGGTGGTCCAGCGAGCGATGTCTTCGCGAATGAACTTAGCGAAGGCGTCGGACGTCATCGGCGTGGGCTCCACCGCTTCGGCACTGAGCTTGTCGCGCAAATCACCGCCCGTGAGCACGGTGTTGAGGCTCTCGTTCAAGGTCTTGAGGACACTCGCTGGCAAACCTGCTGGGCCGACCACGCCGTACCACTGCACCGCATCAAAGCCCTTGAAGCCTGCTTCGACCATGGTGGGCACGTCTTTGAGCAGCGGGTGGCGCGACTGGCCGGTGACGGCCAAGGCGCGCACGCGGCCTGACCGGATGTGCGGCAAGCCTGCGGCCAGACCGGGGAACATGGCCTGCGTCTGGCCGCCCAACAAGTCGGTGAAGGCAGGCGCAATGCCGCGGTAGGGCAGATGAACCATGAAGCCGTTCACCGCTTGTTTGAAAAGCTCCATGGTCAAGTGCGTGAGCGAGCCCTGCCCGGCCGAGCCGTAGCTGACCTTGGCCGGGTTGGCCTTCAGGTAGGCCTGGAAGTCGGCCATGGTCTTGACCGGCAGGTTGGCGTTGACCACCAGCACGTTGGGCGTGCTGCCAATCATGCCCACGGGTGTGAAGTCTTTGATGGCGTCGTAGGGCAACTTGCTGCGCGTGGCAGGGCTGGTGCCGTGGGTGGCCACATAACCCTGCATCAAGGTGTAGCCGTCGGGCGCGGCCTTGGCGGTGGTCTGACATGCAATGGCGCCACCACCGCCGCCAATGTTGTCGACCACGATGTTCTGGCCGAGTTGTTTGGACCAACGTTCGCACACCGTGCGGCCCACCAAGTCGGAGCCACCACCGGCCGATACAGGCACGATGTAACGCATGACATGACTCGGAAAAGCGGCGCCTTGCGCCAAAGCATCGGCACTGGCTTGCGCCAGAGCCCAAGCCGGCAGGGCGGTGATGAGGGTTCGACGTTGCATGTGCTCTTCTCCGGTTCGCTGTGCTTTTTAGGGCTGTGTTCTTAAATCTCGAAGCCACCCGCCACGCGCAGCGCAGCTGACTCGGTACCCCCGAGCAAGGCCACAAACTGCGCGGCCAATGCCGATTGCGACGAGCCCGCGCACACGGCAGCGGTGTAGACGGTGGCCAGCTCAAACTCGGCGGGCAAGGCCGCCACCAGGCGCACGCCTTTGGAGTAGTTGATCTCTGTCACCTGCGTGCAGCCGATGGCGTGGTGCTCATCGGCCGCG
This sequence comes from Rubrivivax sp., assembly GCA_043776165.1. Taxonomy (GTDB): domain Bacteria; phylum Pseudomonadota; class Gammaproteobacteria; order Burkholderiales; family Burkholderiaceae_C; genus Rubrivivax. The sequence continues at coordinate 4,291 of JAYVRO010000312.1, forward strand.
CCCATCGCGGCCATCGCCGTGGCGCCATTGGGGAAGGTTTTGAAACGCGCGCTGACCTCGTCGTAAATGCCCAGTTCGCGCACGACCTTGGCAAAGTGGATGCCCGCCGTGGCGCGCTCGGGGTCGGGAAAGTAGATGTGGCTGGCCGCCAGCAGCGCGGCCTTCAATGCCACCGGGCTGCTCACCTCAGGCGTTAACTCACCCACCTTGACAGCAATGCCGGTGCGCACACAACCCAGGTTGGCGCGCTGGTCTGCTTTCAAATGGCCGCTCTTGCACAACGCGTCAACCATGCTTTGCGTGACGAGAAAAACATCGCAGCGCGGGGGGTTGGTGGCGGTGGAGGCGTTGTCGTTTTTGGCATTGTTGGCGCCCGCCAAGAGCGCTTCTTTCATCGCACCCACGGCACCAAAACGCGCGCTGATACCCACGCCCGTCGCAGCAAAAAATGGCGCTTGCAGCGCCAAAACCAAACCTTTGGCGGCGCCAGCGCAAAGCAAATTCAAAGTGGTCATGTTGAGCTGGTGTGCATCGCTTGCACGATGCGTTCTGGAGTAAAGGGCAGGCTGCGCATGCGCAAGCCCAGGGCGTCAAACAAGGCGTTCGCAATGGCGCCGGCCACCGGGCCCATGCAAGCCTCACCGGCACCCAAAGAAGGCTCGGTCGAAGGCATCACGATGACATCGACCGCGGGCACTTCGGTGAAGCGCAGGATCGGGTAGTCGCCCCAACCCATGTGATTTGTTAACGCGGCCTCTTTCAGCACCCAGCTCGTGGCCTGGATGGCGCCGCCCTCGGTTTGGTTCACCACACCGTCGGGGTTGATGGGCTGGCCCACGTCCACGGCAATGGTCAGGCGGCGCACGCGCAAGTGCTGCGCGGCATGCACTTCAGCGAGCACGGCGCACCAGGCACCGGTGTTTTTGTAGCGGGCAAAAGCCAGGCCATGACCCACGCCCTCGGCGCGAGCATGGCTGTGCCGATGGGCCCAACCGACGCAGCCCTTGCCAGCCGCCACGGCGTTCAAAACGGCCAGAGCGCGCGGGTCGTGCTTCAGGTGCTGTCGCCTGAAGGCCAACGGGTCGATCTGCGCCGCGTGGGCCAATTCGTCCATGAAACTTTCTGCGGCGAAGACATTGCCCAGCGCGCCAAGCGAGCGCAACGCTGAGCTGCGCCGCTGGGTTTGCACGCTGTGGCACCGCACTTCGCAGCGCACTGCGGCGTTGGCAAAGTCATAACCCGGCACGGCATTGCGCTCGGCACCTCCGCCGCGTGCCAGCGGCATGTCGATGGACGAGGGCGCGGCAAAGGGCTGCGCCGTCTGCCAACTGCCCAAGAGCGCAGGCGTGGCGCTGCGCCCAGGGCGGCGGCTGTGGCCCGGGCTCCAGATGTCGCACAACCAGTGGCTGACCTGGCCTTGCACGTTGACACCACCTGCCAGCGCCACCACCATCGCTGGGCCCTGCGGCGCATGGCTCAGCTCGTCCGCCCGGCTCCACAGCACGCGCACTCTTTGTCCGGGCACGCGGCGCGCCAGCCAGGCGGCGTCATAGGCCACATCGTCAGCACCGTTGTGGCCATAACAGCCGGCACCCGGCGCGTGGGTGACCCGCACTTTGTCTTGGGCCAATCCAAAAGCCAAGGCCAAGTCACGTCGAAGGTTAAAGACGCCTTGGCTGTGCGAGCTGACCCATAGCTCGTCGCCTTGCCACTGCGCCAACGCGCAAGAGGGCGCGATGGATGCGTGGGCAATCCAGGGTTTGGTGTAGCGGGCTTGCAAGGTGGTTCTCGTCTCGGCAATGCTGCCCTCGCCGGTGCGGCTGGCGTTGCCGCGCTGGTACACAAGCCGAGTGGTGACTTGCAGGCCCGCCAGGTCTTCGGCTTCTTCTGTCGCCTGCGGCCCCTGCTGCCATTCAACGGCGCCTTGCAAGCGCTTCAGCGCCGCATCGGCCAACGCGCTGCTGCGACACACAACACCCAACAGGTTGCCGTCGCAGTGCGCGACGACCAGGCCCTCACAGCCCTGCAGCGCCGCTTCGTCCCACGCCACGCATCGCGCACCAAGCGGTGGGTGCAACACGCGGCCATGCAACAAGTCGGGGGCGTCAAAGTCATGGATGAAATGCGCCCGCCCAGCCAAGAGTGCAGGCAGTTCTGGTCGGGGCAGCGACTGGCCGATCACGCTGGGTCGAGCACCACTCTGATCACGACCACCGCGCAAGGCAGCGCAGGCTTCACGCAACAAGCGCCCGCCTTCGCTGATCGACAGACTGCCCGATGTCACGCCCTCGTCGGGGCTGTGCGCCGTGCTGACACTCTGCATGTGCACAGCGCTGAAAGGCAGACCCAGTTCGCTGGCCACAATTTGCGCCAGCGCTGTGTTCACGCCCTGCCCCAACTCGACACGGCCACTGCGCACCAGCACATGGCCATCGTCCAACAACTCGACTACCGGCTTCATGGCGCCAAGGCTCTGGCCGCGCGTTGCACCGCGCGCACGACGCGGTTGTGGGCGCCGCAGCGGCACAAGTGGCCGTCCAGCGCGTGGCGAATCTGCGCTTCGGTGGGCGCGGCGTGTCGGCGCAGCAAGGCTGCGGCTGTTATCAAAATGCCTGAACTGCAATAGCCGCACTGCGCCGCTTGCTCATCCACAAAGGCTTGATGCAAACGCGCGTCGAGGCCCTCAACGGTGGTCACCTCATGCTGTAACACGGCGTCCAGAGTCGTGTCGCAAGCCGCCACCGAGCGGCCATCCACCAGCACGTGGCAAGCGCCGCATTCATTGGCGCCACAACCAAAACGCGTGCCTTTGAGCTGCAAGTCGCAGCGCAGCACTTCAAGCAAACGCGCTGTTGGCCTGGCGCGCAGGGCGTGTTGGCGGCCGTTGACACGCAGGGTCAAGGGCAAAGGCAGGGGCTCAGGCAAGGGCTCACACAATGGTTCGGCAGACGACACAACAACTCACTCGGCCTTGGCGCCAGAAATCTTCACGATGCGCGCCCACTTGGCGATGTCGTCGTTCAAGTAACGCGTGAACTCTTCCACCGACATGGTCATGGGCGCCGTGCCCTGCGCTGCCCAACTGCGTTTCACGTCGGCATGACTGGTGATCTTGGACAGTTCACCGTGCAGCTTGTTGACAATGGCTGCCGGTGTGCCCTTGGGCGCCATCAACCCCAGCCAAATGGTGGCCTCGTAACCCGGCACCCCGGCCTCGGCCAATGTGGGCACATCGGGCATCACAGCGCTGCGTGCGCGGCCCGTTGTTGCTAACGCCTTGACCTTACCTGACTTGACATGTTCGGCCATGGTCGGTATCGCGTCGAACATCATCTCCAACTGCCCACCGAGCACGTCGGTGCGTGCCCCGGCGCTGCCCTTGTAGGGGATGTGGACGATGCTCACGCCGGCCATGACCTTGAAGAGTTCACCAGCCATGTGGTACGGCGTGCCCGGGCCTGACGAGGCATACGACAGTGCGCCGGGTTTGGCCTTGGCCAATGCGATGAGCTCGCCCAAAGTGTTGACCGGCAAGCCCGCCTTGGCCACCAACACCAGGTCGGAATAGCTGATGGGCGCGATGGGTACAAAGTCGCGCATCAATACAAACGGCTTGCTCGGAATGAGCGATTCGTTCACCGTGTGGGTGTTCGACATCAACAGCAGCGTGTAGCCATCGGGCGCACTTTTGGCCACAGCATCGGTGCCGATGACCGAGCCCGCGCCGGGTCGGTTGTCAATGATGAAGTTCTGTCCCAGGTTTTCTTGCAAGCGTTGCGCGACGAAGCGGCCATACACGTCGGCCGAACCACCCGGCGCAAAAGGCACGATGACACGAACCGGCTTGCTGGGGTAGTCCTGAGCCGCAGCGGTGGAGGCCAAAAACGCACCTGCTGCGAGCGCAGCAAACAGCGTTGCGAGAACACCGGCGATGCGATGGGTGAACCTGAGGGTCACAGGGTTCGTCATATTGGGCTCATTTGGTTGATCTTGGACTAGCAGGATAGAGAAACAAAAGTTCAGTTCCCCAGCATGTTGATGCGCACATGCACCAAGTGCGCCAGGCACAGCTTGCGCGCGCGCTCGGCGTCGCGGTCCTTGAGCGCTGCCACCAGTTCCCGGTGTTCTTGCTCGTATACGCGGCGCCGCTCCAGTGTGCCGCTGCGGCGTTTGAGCATGCCCCACTCGGCGTTGGTGCGCACGTCACTCATCAGGCGGAACACACTGGCCATGAAACTGTTGTGCGCGGCCATCGCCATGGCTTCGTGCAGGGCCGCGTCCCAGCGCTCGAAATCTTCCAGCGTGGCGGCAGCTTCGGCACAGTGGTTGCACTCGTCCATGCGAGAAAAATCAGCCACCGTGGCGTTGCCGATGATCATGTCGATGAGCGCCGGCTCCAATACCACGCGAGCGGCCATCAAGTCGGCTGGGCTGACAGATTGCGGCCCCTGCGCGGGGGTCCATTGCGCCAAGGCTTCTTGCACCCGGTCGGACACGTAAGTGCCGCTGCCCACCGTTTGCGTGATGAGCTGCTGGCGCTTGAAGTCTTGCAGCACCCGGCGCACGGTGCTGCGACCCAGGCCGTACTGCTCGCTCAAGGCCCGTTCGGTGGGCAAACGGTGGCCAGCACGCCAAGTGCGCGAGCGTAACTTGGCCAGCAAGGTTTCACGTAGTTTGGCGACAGCGTCCATGGTTTTGCTTCAATTGGGCCGCAATGGTAGCATTTGGCTGAGTCATGTTGATGGACCCGCGATCCCTCGTTTCGCCCTGTTGCCGGAGACCCCTTTGCGCATTGCCACCTTCACCCATCAGGGCCGCACTCATGTGGGCCAACTGTCAGCCAACGGCCAACACCTCGACGTTTTTGTCCTCACCGAACAAGAGGCGCAGCGCGGTGCATTGGCTGTGATCGAACGCGCCGCGCCGCCCGCCACGGCGGGCCGCGTGGCTTTGGCGGATGTGCAGTTGTTGGCCCCCATCCCCTTGCCGCGACGCAGCCTGTTCTGCGTGGGCCGCAACTACCACGCGCACGCCAAAGAGCTGCGTGAGTCGGTCTTCAAAGACAACCAAGGCAGCGTTGACACATGGCCCATCGTCTTCAGCAAAGTGCCTGAGAGCGTGATCGGGCCGCACGCCAGCGTGGTGTTGCCGGGCAGCGTTTCAACCCAGATCGACTACGAGGCCGAGCTCACCATCGTGATTGGCCAAGGCGGCAAAAACATCAGCCACGCCGACGCCATGCTGCACGTGTGGGGCTACACCATCGTCAACGACGTGACGGCACGCGACGTGCAAATGCGCCACGCGCAGTGGGATCTGGGCAAGAGCTTCGACACCTTCTGCCCCATGGGCCCGTGGCTCGTGAGCGCTGACGAGCTCGATGGCCGCGACACCCGCGTGCGCTGTTGGGTGAACGGCGAAGTGCGCCAAGACGCCCGCACCACCGACCTGATCTTTGACATCCCCACGCTCGTGGAAACCTGCTCGCGGGGTATCACTTTGTACCCAGGCGACCTCATCGCCACCGGCACGGCTGCAGGGGTGGGCATGGGCATGACACCACCGCGTTGGCTGCAACATGGCGACGTGGTGCGCATTGAAATCGACGGCTTGGGCGTGCTTGAAAACCGCTTTGTGAACGAGGCCACCGCATGACACCGACGCTGCTCAAGTCATTCGTTAGCGCCGTGGCGCTGTGTGCTGCTTTTGCTGCGCAGGGGCAAGCGCCAGGGCAAAGCCCATGGCCAGAAAAGCCCATCACCATGATCGTGCCCTTCCCGCCCGGCGGCGTGGCCGACACCGTGGCGCGGCCCGTGGCCGAGGCCTTGTCGCGTGAGTTGAAGCAGACTGTGATCGTCGAGAACCGCGTGGGCGCGGGCGGTGCCCTGGGCATGGGCGTGGCGGCGCGCGCCGCACCGGACGGCTACACCGTGTTGATGAGTTTGTCGTCCATCTCCATCCTGCCCGAGGCCGACAAGCTCCTGGGCCGCAAACCCGCCTTCACGCTCAACCAGTTCAAGCCGATCGCACGCTTCACCGCAGACCCCACAGTGCTGGTGGTGCGCGCTGATTCGCCCTGGAAGACGCTGGCCGACGTGGTGGCTGGCGCCAAAAACAACCTGGGCAGTTCAACTACGGCAGCTCAGGCAACTACGGCACCATGCATGTGCCCATGGAAATGCTCAAGGCCAGTGCGGGTTTCCGCATGACGCACATCCCTTACACGGGTGCTGGTCCGGCCATCCTGGCGCTGCTGGGCGGCCAAGTGGACGCCGTGGCCAGTGGCCCCAGCACGGTGGTGCAGCAGATCAACGCGGGCAAGCTGCGCGCTTTGGCGCATTGGGGTGACAAGCCACTCAGCTCGATGGTTAACCTGCCGAGCCTGAAGCAACTCGGCCACGCCGCCAGCTTTGCGCAATGGTCGGCCTTGTTTGTGCCCGCCGGCACGCCCGAGGACATCGTGGTCAAACTGCGTGCCGCGGCCAAAAAGGCCGCTACCGACCCCGCCGTGGTGCAGACCATTACCCGCGCAGGCAGCCCCATCGACTACCTGGACGCGCCCGAGTTTCAAACCTACTGGGACGCCGACGCGGCCTTGATGGTGGACGCCGTGAGGCGCATCGGGAAAGTGGAATAGGCACTGGCGGCGAGTGGCTGCGTTTCAGGTCCTGGGTCAAACCGACGCAACCCGTTCCCGGGCCAAGGCGCGTTGGGTTGTAGCGCGCTGCTCCACGGCCAAAAGTGGCGCCAAATCGGCCAGCGCCATCGGTTGCACTTTGACATGTGTAGCTGCATTGAGGTGAATGCGCTCGCTGCGGCGAATGCGGTAAATCATCGAATGCAACAGGCAGGCGCACCAGGCCAGCAGCGACAAGACCTGCGCTTGATGCCAGGGGTGCGCGCGGGTAGACGTTTCGCCTGCGGGTGCCGCACATTCAGGTCACTGACGATGGCGATGTTTTCGCTGAGCAAGCACTAACATCTTCACTGCATCGCAGTCACATCATCATCACCGCAGCCCAGGGCGACCCAAAAAAGCAACGCATGACATTACACAACTCCTCACACGCCAAAGCGCGTGAAGAAATTTGCCGCGTGGGCGCGAGCCTCTTTGCACGCGGTTATGCGCACGCCACTGCCGGCAACATCAGCATGCGGGTGGGTAGCGGCAGCCCTGACGACGCCTACCTCATCACGCCCACCGACGCCTGCCTGGGCCAGCTCGACCCCCTTCAGTTGGCGCTGGTAGATGCCACAGGCGGGCACATCTCGGGGGGGCGCGCCAGCAAGACGCTGGCGCTGCACAGGCGAATTTATAGCGCCGACGCCGCTGCGCGCTGCGTCATCCATACCCACAGCACGCACCTGGTGGCCCTGACCTTGTTGGACGCGGTTGGCGCGCAGACCAGGACACATGACAAAACACAAGTCAACACACAAGACAACACACAAGACAACACACAAGACATCGTGCCGCCCATCACGCCCTACTTTGTGATGAAGGTGGGCCATGTGCCGCTGATCGCCTACCACCGGCCCGGCGCCGCGGCTGTGGGCGACGCCGTGGCCCAGGCCATCGCCCGCCACCAAGCTGCAGGCACGCCCATCCGCGCCGTGATGTTGGCGCGTTTAGGGCCCAACGTTTGGCATGACACACCCGCAGCCGCCATGGCTGTGCTGGAGGAGTTGGAGGAAACTGCCAAGCTGTGGCTTTTGAGTGAGCGCCGGGCCACGCCTTTGAGCAACACACAGATCGACGAGTTACGCCGCGAGTTCAATGCCCGTTGGTAGATGGCAGGTAGCGGCTGCCTGTAGATGCGTGAACATGATGCGCAAACATGGTGCGCGAACAAGGTGCAGGAACAAGGGATTCAAGGGCAATAATTCGCTCCCTTTTTTATTCCGATGGACATCCCATGCCCTTTGCAACCGCCTGTAGTCGCCGCGCCACCTGGGTCTTCTCGGCCCTCTTTGCCGCCTGCACCCTTGTGCCCGCCACCGCGTTGGCACAAGACGCCGCCGCCAACTGGCCCAGCAAAACCATCACCTTCATCGTGCCCTATGCCCCCGGCGGCAGCTCGGACACCCGCGCCAGGCAACTCGCGCAAAAGCTCAGCACCTACCTGGGTAAAACTGTGGTGGTGGACAACAAGGCCGGTGCCGGCGGCAACATTGGCACCGACGCCATCGCCAAAGCCGTGCCCGACGGCCACACCATCGGCCTGGGCAACTTTGCACCGCTGTCGGTCAACAAAACCATGATGGCCAAAGTGCCCTTCGACCCTGCCACGGATTTGATCCCAGTGATACTGATCGAAAAGGGCCCGCTGGTGGTGGTGGTGAGCGCGGAAAAGTCGCCGCACAAAACCTTCAAGGAATTGCTGGCTTTTGCCAAAAGCAACCCGGGCAAACTGAGCTACGGCTCGGCGGGAACGGGCGGGGCTTATCACTTGGCGGGTGAGCTGATCAAGGACGCTACAAGCACCTTCACCGTGCACATCCCCTACCGCGGCGGTGGCCCCGCCACCACGGACCTGATCGCGGGACAGGTCGACTACATGTTCGACATGCTGCCCTCGGCCATGAGCTACCTCAAGAGCACGCCGCCGCGCATGCGTGCCCTGGCCGTGGCCACCGACAAGCGCTTGCCGCAAATCCCTGACGTGCCGACCTTTGCCGAGCTCGGTTTGAAGGGCATGGAGATGTCGAACTGGTTCGGCGTGGTCGTGCCCAAAGGCACGCCGCAGCCCATCGTCAACAAGCTCAACGCGGCCCTTAACCGCGCACTGAAAGAGCCCGACATGATCGAGCGCATTGCAGGCCAGGGCAACATCATTGGCGGCGGCTCGCCCGAGGACTTTGCCAAGTTCATCAACGGCGAAACGGCGCGTTGGAGCAAGCTGGTAAAAGAGAAGAAGATCACGGCGGAGTGAGCTGGTTGGCTACTTCAGCCAACCTTTGCTGCAAGTACCGCCGTACCGCAGCGTCGCTCTCCAGCCCGATGGCGCGCTCATAAGCTGCGCCAGCATCAGCGTTTCGGCCCACACGTTGCAGCACATGCGCCCGCGCAGCCCAGTAAGGTTGGTAGTCGCGCAAGCGGGGCTCGTTCATCAAGGCGTCCAGGGCCGTCAGCGCGGCCAAGGCGTTAACGTTTGAGTTGACGTCATCGAGTTGTGCCAGCGCCACCGCGCGGTTGATGGCCACCACGGGCGACTGGGTGATGTGCAGCAGCGCGTCGTACAAGCCCACCACGGCTGCACCCGTGGCCACGCCGCAGAGCCTGGCGTGAACATGGGCCGACTGCACGGCCGCTTCCAATTGGTAGCGCCCTGGGCGCTGAAAACTGCTGGCGTGCAGCAGCAGTTCTTGCGCTTGCGCCAGCAACGATGTGTCCCACAGTGCTGTGGCTTGCTGAGCCAAAGGCACGTAGTCGCCCGCTGCGCTGCGCCGCGCAAAACGGCGCGCGTGGGTGTAGAGCATCAAGGCCAAAAGACCCAGCGCCTCGGGCTCTTTCGGCATCAAGCTGGCCAACAAACGCGCCAGCCACAGGCCTTCTTCGGCCAAGCTGCGTCGGCGCGTTTCAGCGCCAGTGGGATCGAGCCAGCCTTCGGCAAACGCGGCGTAAGTGGCAGCCAAAACGGTGTCCAGCCGTTCGGGCATGTCGTGTCGGTCGGGCACCACCAAGGCCATGCCCGATTGCTTGATCTTGGCCTTGGCGCGCACCAAGCGCTGCCCCATGGTGGAGGGGGGCGTGAGAAACGCGCTGGCGATGCTCGCGGCGTCAAAACCGAGCAGTACCTGCAGCATGAGCGGGGCGCGCACGGCGGCGTCAATGGCCGGGTGCGCGCAAGCAAACATCAACGCCAGGCGTTGGTCGGGGATCGACTGTTTGTCGCTGCTGTCGTCGAGATCGTCAGCCAGCAAGAGCAACTGCGCGGCGTTGTGCTCCTGCGTTTTGCGTTTGCGCGCGGCGTCGATCAAGCGATGGCGGGCGGTCGTCAACAACCAGGCTTCGGGTGCAGCCGGCACGCCTTGCACGGGCCAACTGTGCAAGGCGGCCTCAAAGGCGTCTGCCAAGGCGTCTTCTGCACCCGCCACGTCATGCGTGCGGGCTGACAGATAGGCCACCAGCTTGCCGTAGCTGTGCCGCGCTGCGGCCTGGGCGGCACCGAAAGAAATCACATCTCCCAAACCGGCCGCACTTCCATCGTGCCGTGCTGCGCACCGGGGCAACGGGCAGCCCACGACAACGCTTCATCCAGCGAGGGCACATCGATGACGTAATAACCGCCGAGTTGCTCTTTGGTGTCGGCAAAAGGGCCGTCTTGCACTTCCGTCTTGCCGTTGCGCACACGCAGTGTGGTGGCGGTGGCTGCTGGCTTCAGGCGGTTGCCGTCCACCATCACGCCAGCCTGCGTCATGGCACCGCCATAAGCTTGGTAAGCGGCCATCATCTGGCCCATGTCGGCGGGGGTCATTTGCGCAAAACCGGCTTCGTTGGCGGCAATCAAGAGCATGTATTTCATGGGGTTCACCTTGGTTTTGAAGAAGGTTGTGGTGATGCACAGCCTGTGCATCTGAACAATGACGTGTGGGCCCAATCGATTTCGACAAACCACACAAAACTTTCTGCGCGCCATTCTTGCCGCGTCGCCACGCTACATTGGCAGCTTCACAGATTTTGGGGAGAACTTCTACGATGACCGGACCACTCACGGGCCTGCGTGTGCTTGACATCGCGACCATCATCGCCGCGCCGTCAGCGGCCACGCTCTTGGGTGACTATGGCGCCGATGTCGTCAAGATCGAGCTGCCCGGCGTTGGCGACGGTGCGCGCGGCTTCCCGCCCCTGAAAGACGGCAAGCCACTGTGGTGGAAGGTCATCAATCGCGGCAAGCGATTCATCACATTGGACTTGCGACAACCCGCAGGCCGTGACCTGCTCTTGAAAATGCTGCCGCGTTTTGATGTGCTGATTGAGAACTTTCGCCCGGGCACCTTGGACGTTTGGGGCTTGAACAAAGAAGCCCTGTGGGCCGTGCAACCCAACTTGGTGATTTTGCGTGTAACGGGCTTCGGCCAGACCGGCCCGTACCGCAACCGCCCCGGTTTTGCACGTGTTTTTGAAGCCATGTCGGGACTCACAAATTTGACCGGTCACGCTGAGGGCGAGCCCATGCACACGGGCTACCCCTTGGCCGACAACATCGGCGGGCTCTTTGGCGCCATGGGTGTGCTGGCGGCGCTGTGGCGACGCGCGCGTGAGCCCGATGCACCGGGCGAAGAAATCGACTTGTCGCTGCTCGAATCGACCTTCAAGATGTTGGAGTTTTTGCCCATCGAACACCAGCAACTCGGCAGCGTGAGAACGCGCTCAGGCAATACCAGCCAGTACTCGGCGCCGTCTGCCGTTTACCGGACGAGCGACGCGCGCTGGGTGTCGCTCTCGGGCAGCACCAAGGCATTGTTCGGGGCCAATTGCCGCGCCATTGGGCGACCCGAGCTGGCTTTTGATGCACGTTTTGCCAACAACACCTTGCGCGTGCAAAACGCGGCCGAGTTGAATAACTTGTTCGCCCAGTGGTGTGCTGAGCGCACGCAAGAGGTCGTGTTGGCCGCCTTCCATGCCGCGGGCGGCACCATGGCACCGGTGTACGACATGGCGCAAGTTGCAGACGACCCGCAGATCAAGGCCCGTGGCGCGATCTGCAGCGTTCCCGATGCCGACTTTGGCCACGTTGCCATGGCCAACGTGGTGCCCCGTTTTGCCAGCCAAGCTTGCACCATTGGCCACAGCGGCGGTGCACTGGGACAAGACAACGACGTGCTGTACCGGCAGGAACTGGGTCTCACCAATGATGAGTTGCAAGCGTTGCGCCAGAGTCAGGTCATCTGAAACTGTAACAACAAGCAGAGTCACCTCGAACTGTAGGAGCCAATATGAACCGCCGTCACTTTCAAAAGCAAGCCACTGCCTTGATGGCCGCTGCGGCCCTGCCTGCTTTGGCGCAAACAGCGCGCCAGGAACGCCCGCTGGGCCCCGGCGGCTTCCCGAACAAGCCCATCAAGCTCATCGTGCCCTACCCGGCCGGGGGCGTGGTGGATGTGGTCCTGCGCGCTGTGGCCGACCCCCTGTCTGCCGAGCTGGCGCAGCGTTTGGTTGTGGAAAACCGCACTGGCGCCGATGGCCGCATCGGCCTGTCCGCTGTGGCGCAAGCCCCCGCAGATGGCTACACGCTCTTGGCCGCTACGCCCATCATCGCTGTGGGCGAGCATCTGATGGCCGACATGGTCGGTCGCAGCAAAGACTTTGCGGGCATCTGCGCCATCGCCGCGCCGCCTTCGGTGTTTGTGGTGTGGGCGGGTTTGAGTAACGTCAATAGTTTGCAAGACTTCATCACCCTGGCGCGCAGCAAACCCGGCGAGTTGAATGTGCCCAACCCCGGCGCGGGCAGCTCCATTCATCTGGGGCAAGAACTTCTGTTTGAGCGCACAGGCGTACAACTCACCAACATCAACTACCGAGGTCAGCCACAGGCCTTGATTGACCTGGCCGAAGGCCGTTTGCACTTTGCGCTGATCTCACAGAACCTGGCGCTGCCACTCATCCAAACCGGCAAGCTTCGCGCCTTGGCCAGCAACTCGGCCAAGCGCACACGCTCGCTGCCACAGGTCCCCACCATCGCCGAGATCGGCTACCCCGAAGCCCTGGTGCAGTCTTGGTACGGCATGGCGGCACCCGCCAAAACGCCCGCCAACATCGTGGCCTACCTCAGCGAACAAACGCTGCGTACGCTGGCGCAGGCCGAAACTCGCGCCAAGCTCGACGCCATGGATGCCGACATCATGGCCCTGGGCGCAGCCGCGTTTGACACCTTGATGGACAGTGAATTCAAACGTTGGGGCGAGCTGATCAAAAAACGCGGTATCAAAAGCGTTTGAGTCCACCGTTCCCGCAGGTATCGCGCGGATTTGCAACGACGGTATCGGGCTGAAGGCGCGTTGTCATGTTTTGAAATTTGTGGGTCGGAGTGCCAGGAGCTTGCCGCGCAGGCGGGCCACCATGAAGTCTGCGGCCTGCATCAGGTGCGAACGCACGAGCGTCTCTGCACGGTCGCCATCGCCTTTGGCAATGGCCTTCAGGATCGCTGCGTGCTGGTCCCAGATGTCACGCGGCTTGTCGTCGCCGATCAGCACCTGACCCATGACGCGCTGGGTGTAAGTCAGGTGAGTCTCCAGGGCCGGGGCAATCAGTGGGTTGCCTGACAGGCCGTAAATGAATTCGTGGAAGCGCATGTCGGCGGCGATCATCTTCGCCACCGAGCCAGCCACCACGGCCCTGCGGCCAGCGTCGATCAAGGCCGGGCCGGCTTTTGCGGCGCGCTCTGCGCCCAGTTCGGCGGCGCGTCGGGCGGCCAGGCCCTCGATCACGGCCCGCATGTCGTACATGTGCTGCACATGGTCGGCGTCGAGTTGCGCCACCAACAGGCCGCGACCGGGTGCGTCTTGCAGCACGCCCTGGTTGCGCAGCAGCACCAGTGCCTGCTGCACCGGCTGGCGCGACACCCCGAGCGCCTGGGCGAGCTGTTCCTGGATGATTCGGTCACCGGGCGCAAACGCACCCGACGCGATTTCCGCGAGGATGGCGTCACGAACCTGTTCGACGAGGTTGGGCTGGCTGATCAGTGCCTTCATGAATGCGGAATGCGAATTTCAGTAGAGTTTATCCTTCCCTGGAAGCGGGCTGGCGCGCGGCGAGCCGATCGCGCAGCAAGCGGTGCAGGATCTTCCCGGTGGCGGTGCGCGGCATCTCGGCGTCAGCCACGAAGCTCACCGACTGCGGTCGCTTGTAGCCGGCGATGCCGTTGCGACACCAGTCGAGCAGTTCGGCCTCGGTCGCCTCGGCATGCTGGTGCAGCACCACGACGGCGTGCACCGCCTCGCCCCATTTGTCGTGCGGCACGCCGACCACCGCCACGTCTTTCACCTTCGGGTGCGCGCCCAGCACGCTCTCGACTTCAGACGGGTAGACGTTCTCGCCGCCGCTGATGATCATGTTGCTCTTGCGGTCGATCAGGTGGATGTAGCCGTCCACATCGCGGCGCGCCATGTCGCCCACCGAGCACCCGCCGCCGCGGAAGCACTCGGCCGTCTTCTCCGAGTTCTTCCAGTAGCCATCGAATGCGTAGGGTGACCACGAGTAGAGTTCGCCCACCTCGCCGTCGGGAACTTCGTTGCCCTCGGGGTCGAGCAGGCGGATCGGACCGGAGCCGGCCCACTCCCGGCCCACCGAGCCCAACTTGTCGATCTGTTCCTCGGGGCGCAGCAGCGTGACCCAGCCGGCCTCGGTGGAGCCGTACAGCTCGTACAGCTTGCCGTTGCGGAAATGTTCGAGGATCGCCAGCTTGGTTTCCCGTCTCGCCGGGGCCGAAGAAATCATCAGCTTCTCGACCCGACTCACGTCGTACTTCGCCTTCACGGCATCGCTCAAGGCCAGCATCATGATGTAGTGGGTGGGCACCAGCGAGGTGAACGTGACCTTCTGCCCGGCCAGCGTGGCGAGCAGCGCTTCCGGGTCGAAACTGCGGCGGTCGTCGATCACGCAGGTGGCGCCCAGGTGCACGAAGGTGTGGCTGAAGTACAGTGAATTGGCATGGCACATCGGCATCACCAGCAGCGCCGTGTCGTCGCGTGTGAAACCCATCTCCAGCGCGGTGGCCAGCGCGATCAGCGTGCTGCCCTCGTGGCTGCGGATGGCACCCTTGGGCTTGCCGGTCGTGCCCGAGGTGTACAT